>CAZRAQ010000001.1:0-29508 GCA_964598015.1 uncultured Methanoregula sp.
GCCCTCCTCCGAGGATGTCATCGAACGCAGGCTCCCCCGTGCTCAGCCGTTCTGCGATCATTATGCTGACTTCCCGAGATCGGTCCATGCCTGGGACTCGATCAACCGTGCCACGGTCCTGGCGGGTATCCGGAGATCCTGTGCCCAGGTGCCGACATCCTCATGCTCCGCCTTGAGAGCGATGACCTTCCCGTGGAGCATCCCACATTTCACCCGGACGTGCCGCTCTTCCCCCATGATCGTGACCGGAATGGTGCGGATGGACCGCTCGGCAACAAACCGGTGGACTGCCGGGACAGAGCGGACCCCCAGGGTTCCGAGTTCTTCGGCCATCACCGCTGCAAGCCGTTCGCCGTCCCCGGAAGCAGCGATGACCCGGACCAGGTGCCCGGGCCGGCCCTTCTTCATGGTGCAGGGGAGAGCACTGACATCGTACGCCCCTTCCGCGAGCAGCCGAGCAAAGGTGTAGGCAAGGATCTCGCCGCTGACATCGTCGACGTTCGTCTCAAGCAGGTCAACATCGCCGGGCTCTGCAGCATCAGCGTATGCAACCATCATCGCACGGAGCACGTTCGGGACTCCGGGCGGATTTCTTGTGCCGGCACCGTACCCGGTACACAATACCGAACAGGCCCGGTTCCCGGGATGATGCCTTGATGAAAATTCGGAGAGAAGGGCAGCGCCGGTCGGGGTGCAGAGTTCCCCGTCCTCTACGGTGCCGAACCGTATTGGGAGCCCCGACTCCCTGAAAATGGCGAGTGTCGCAGGAGCAGGGACCGGGTAGGTCCCGTGAGAACCGGTGATGGAACCGCCCCCGAGCAGCACGGGAAGCACGATGCAGCCGTCAACACCAAGGGAGAGGTATGCGGTGCAGGCCCCCACCACCTCGGCAACCGCATCATCGGCCCCGACTTCATGGAAATGATCGGAATGACCGTGTATCTCCCGCTCCGCCCGCTCGATCCGTGCAAACACCCGGACGGCCATGGCGATGGCTGCATCCGGTGCCTTGGCACCCTCCACCCTGCGGATGACCTCCTGGAAGGTCCGTTTGACAGGGGTTGCATGGGTGGATACGAGGATGCTGCTGATCCCGACCCGTTCGACCAGGGAGATTCCGGGCTCACCGACCACGGAGGCCATGGCGATAGTGGTCGCCTCCCGGTCAGCGCCAAGATGCAGGAGAGCGCCGGTGATCATGTCACCCGCAGCGCCGCGAAAGGGATCAAAGAGAAGGAGCCGCATAGAGTACCAGTACCTATAAATCCCTGTGTATATGACTTTTAAGGTGATGCCAGAGATATTTCTGAAGGTTGATAGTGCTTATCCGGGCGATCAGGGCGGCGGGAAGGCACGGCTTGATCCCGAAACCATGCTGTACCTGAAAATATCTCCCGGCGATATCGTGGCAGTCGAGGGGAAACGCCGCACGGTTGCCAAGGTCTGGCGTTCACTTGTGGAAGACTGGAACCAGAACAAGGTCCGGATCGATAATTTTACGAGGACCAATGCCGGTGTCAGCATCGGGGATACCGTCAAGATTGTTGCGATCCGCGATGAAGTGGAGGCGAAGCGGGTCGTCCTTGCCCCGCCCGAAGATCTGCCGAGGAGCATCCCGGTAAGCAACAACCCCAACGTGCTGAATGCACTGATCGATTTTCCCGTGGTGAAGAACGATTCTGTCCCAATCATGGTCGGGCTGCCGTTTCTCCAGCCCCAGATCGTCTCGTACAAGGTCGTTGAGATCGAGCCCGAACAGGCCGTGATCATCACAAAAAATACCCAGGTCGAGTTCTCAGAAAAGCCGGCCGCCGGGTTTGAAGGCTTGAAACGGATCTCCTACGAGGACATCGGGGGTCTGAAGGACGAGCTCCAGCGGGTCAGGGAGATGATCGAGCTCCCGATGCGCCACCCGGAGCTCTTCCAGAAACTCGGGATTGAACCCCCAAAAGGAGTCCTCCTGTTCGGTCCGCCGGGGACCGGCAAGACGCTCATTGCAAAAGCGGTCGCAAGCGAGAGCGGTGCCCATTTCATCTCGATTGCAGGTCCCGAGGTCATCTCCAAGTACTACGGGGAGAGCGAGCAGAAACTGAGGGAGATCTTTGAAGAGGCGGAGGCCAATGCCCCATCGATCATCTTCATCGACGAACTCGACTCGATCACCCCCCGGAGGGAAGAGGTCACCGGGGAGGTGGAGCGACGGGTGGTCGCACAGCTGCTCACCATGATGGACGGGCTCGAGGAGCGGGGCCAGGTCGTGGTGATAGGGGCGACCAACCGGGTGGATGCCATCGACCCGGCCCTCCGGAGGCCGGGACGGTTTGACCGTGAGATAGAAATAGGGGTCCCGAGCGAGCCGGACCGGATCGAGATACTGAAGATCCATACCCGGGGAATGCCCCTTGCAGCCGAGGTGGACCTGCAGACCATCGGTGAGCAGACGCACGGGTTTGTCGGTGCCGATCTCGCTGCCCTCGCCCGTGAGGCAGCGATCCGGGCTCTCCGGCGGTATCTCCCCGAAATGAACCTGGATGACGAGGAGATACCCCAGGAGATCCTTGACCGGATGGAGGTGAATGTCAAGGACTTCCGGGCTGCGCTCAGGGATGTCAGCCCGAGCGCGATGCGGGAGGTGATGCTCGAGGTCACCCATGTCACCTGGAACGATGTCGGCGGACTTGACGAGGCGAAGCAGGAGATACGCGAGGCGGTGGAGTACCCGCTCACCGAGCGGGCACGGTTCGAGGAGCTCGGAATCACCCCGCCACGGGGAGTGCTCCTGTATGGCCCCCCGGGGACCGGAAAGACCCTGATCGCAAAAGCAGTGGCAAACGAGAGCGGGGCCAATTTTATCGCGATACGGGGGCCCCAGCTCCTCTCCAAGTGGGTGGGCGAGAGCGAACGGGCTGTCCGCGAGGTATTCAAAAAAGCACGGCAGGTCGCCCCCGCCATCATCTTCTTCGACGAACTTGACGCCCTTGCCCCCACACGCGGGTCAGAGGTGGGGTCACATGTCATGGAGACCGTGCTGAACCAGATACTGACCGAGATCGACGGGCTGGAAGAGCTCAGGGATGTGGTCGTGATGGGGGCGACCAACCAGCCGACCCTGGTCGACCCCGCCCTTCTCCGGACAGGCCGGTTCGACCGGCTGGTCTATATCGGTGAGCCGGACCTTGCCGATCGGAGGAAGATACTGGGGATCCACCTGAAGTACATGCCGCTGGAAGGATCAAAACTGGAGGAGCTCGTGGAAAAGACCGGGTCCTGCGATGAGGCAGCACTCGATGCCCTGGTGGAGGCCCTGGGGAAAGACCGGGTATTCTCTCTCGATGAAGCCATCGCGGCCGCAGGCACCGCCTGCGAGGGAAAAGCAGGGACCCTGAACCGTGGGATGCGGAGAAGGCACCTGGTCGACCGCATGCTCCAGCTGGGGCTGACGCTCTCGGATCCACCGAGGGACGAGTTGATCCTAAGCATTGCCAACAGGACCGAAGGGTACGTGGGGGCTGATATGGAGGGGCTCTGCCGCGAGGCAGGGGTGTTTGCCATGAGGGAACGGGCAGCAGCGGTCACTCCCCGCCATTTTGACATGAGCCTTGCCAAGGTCCACCCAACCATGAACGAGCGTCTCAGGGAATTTTACTCCCGCATACAGCTCAATTTCAAAGGAGGACTCCCCCGCGAGGTCCAGCCTCCTGAATACCAGTAATTTTTTTGATGGTGCCGTGATACCCCGCAGCACGCCCTCATTATGCCGTGGAGAAGCATCCATCTCCTGTTCATCCTTCGGCATGGAACAGGGGACCTCGTGCAGGGGTGGACATCGCTCATACGTGGTGGACATCGCTAAATAGAATGATGAACAATAATGTACATTGTTGTATAATTTTTACCAGAAGAGCGGAGGAATCTGATGCCAAACATCACCGTGTTCCTTGACAATAATGCGCTGATTCATAGCCGGCCCGCCGTGGTGGACGCAGCAGGCGGCCTGTCACTGGGATATGGGGATCTCCTCTCCCGGATGAGCAGCATGGCCCGGGCGCTCATGGAGCAGGGTGTGCGGAAGGGAGACCGGGTCTGCATCTACCTTGACAGCTGCCCGGACTACCTCGTCAGTTATTTTGCGATCTGGAGGCTTGGGGCGGTTGCCGTGCCGGCCAACAGCTCCCTTCGCGAGGACGAACTTCTGCACCTGGTCACCGACTCCGGAGCCAGGACCCTGATCCATGATGCATCCGGCGCTTCTGTGGCTGAATCGGTAGCCAGGCAGAGCAGGGGCGTCTGTTGCCCCCTCCATACCGGTCGCATAAGGACAATGCAGGAAAGCGACGGGTTGGTCCCTCCGGTCAACTGCGGGCTCGACGATCTCCTCCAGCTCCAGTATACTGCCGGGACCACCGGGGCCCCCAAAGGGGCCATGCTCACCTGTGGAAACCTGATGGCAAGCCTTGAAACCGAACGGGAGGTGCTCGGGCTGACCGAGAACGACCGGTACCTTGGCATCTACCCGTTGGGTCACGTGGGGGTGAGCTGGGGGCTTTCGGTGCTCCGTTCGGGAGGGACGTTTGTGATCATGAAACGGTTCAGTCTCCCCGAATACACCGCTCTCTGTGCAACCTACGGGATCACGGTGCTGTCAGGAATGCCCCCGGTCATCCACTCGCTCTGCGGTGCACCGGAAGGCACGGAAGAGGCGCTCTGCACGGTCAGGCTGATCATAAGCGGCGGCGGCCAGCTCCTCCCCACGGTCTGGCAGGCATTTGACCGGCGGTATGGGATACCGGTGGCGAATGCCTACGGCCTCTCGGAGACGGTGGTGGTAGGCACCGGCACCATCACCCTCCCGGGAAGGCCCGAACTGACGGGAGATTACCTGAGCGTCGGGGTCCCGGTGGGGTACTCCGAAGTGAAGATCGTCAATTCGGAAGATCCGGACGAGTCGCTTCCCCCGGGAGAAGACGGGGAGATCGCGCTCAGGGGGCCTTCTGTGGCACAAGGCTACTGGCATCTCCCGGATGCAACCGCTGAAAGTTTTCTCAGGGACGGGTGGTTCCTGACAGGAGATATCGGGCATCTCGACCGGAACGGTCTTTTGTATATCACCGACCGGAAAAAGGACATGATCATCATGTCGGGGTGGAAGGTCTACCCGACCGAGGTCGAGAACGTCCTGCTGAAACACCCCTCGGTCATGGATGCAGCGGTCTTTGGATATCCTGACGAGCGGAGGGGCGAGATCCCTGTCGCCGTCATCGTGCCAGGGGCAGGAAAGCTTCCCGCCCGGGACGATCTCGTCGCGTTCTGCAGGGAACGTATGGCGGGATACAAGGTGCCCCGGGGGGTCATCCTCACCAGTTCCCTTCCACGGGTCCACGGCTGGAAACTGCTCAGGCGCAGGTTGAGGGAGGAGTACTCCGGGGCTCTATCCGGAGAAGACGTATCATGAAGCATTCGTTACACTCATTTACGGAGGAGAGATCCCGCACGTGTCCACCCACAGAAAAATGACGACCGGGGTTATCGGTCTCGATGCACTTATCGAGGGCGGATATCCCGACGAATCGATCATCATCGTCATCGGCTCATCGCTTTCCGGCATCGATCATATTGCCCGCCAGTTCTGGAAGGAAGAGGATGGGGGAAGCTACCTGATGATCGACGGCGAGGTGGAGCACGGGATGGTGGACGCCCGTGGAATGACCCCGGATGTCTTCCCCTCCTCTTACAAGGGAAAGCGCATTGTCGTTGATTCACTCTCAACGATCGTCCTGACCTTCGGAATCGATGCGGCCCTCGACTGTCTCTTGGCTGCAAGGGAGGAGGCGACCCGCGAGCAGAAGACGATCATGTTCCTCCTGTACAATTCCATCCATAAACCCGAAAATGAGAACCGGATCTTCCGGCTTGCCGATGTCCTGATCGAACTGAAAGTGGTCATGCACGTGACCGAGGTCGAACGGCAGCTTGCCGTCCATAAACTCAGAAGCGCCACGGTGCCGAAACGGCTGCTCCCGTTCAATATTACCGATAAGGGAATCGAGCTCTCCACCACGTCACGAGTGGTCTGAAAGGCACTGATCAGATTTTTTTCGCACCGATAAGAGGTCTTTTCGCACGGATCAGAGGTCTTTCCGCACTTCCCTGACGGCTTCTACCATCCTCGTCAATTTGAGGAGGGCAACCTCTCTCTGCAGCATCCGCAGGCCGCAATCCGGGTCGATCAGGAGCTGTTCGGGAGCAAACACCGTCAACGCCGTCTCGATCCGGGACCTGATGGTCTCGGCGGTCTCGGCAACCGGAGAAGAAGAATCGACGCAACCAAACCCCATCATCCGCTTCCCAAAGTCCAGCTCCCTGCAGAGTGCAAGGTTTTCGGGCGATTGTGCGAATTCAAAATCAAGGATCCCGACCGGCATCCGGACCAGCTCGCCGATGACCTGCGTGAGGTCTCCGCAGACATGAAGGCAGACGGGGACGTTGACCCTGCGGACCAGCACTTCCAGCGCCTCCCTTGCACTGGCGATGTCTGCGATACCGGTGGAGAGGATCGGTTCATCGATCTGGATGACGGATGCCCCTGCTGCGGCAAGGGAGGACGCCTCGGATGCCAGGGACTGGGCAAGGTCAAGGGCAAGCTCCGTCCTGTCCCGGTAGAGCGGGGTTGCGATATGGAGGGCAAAAGAGAGGGTGGTCGGCCCCGTGATGATCCCTTTCACCCGTTTCGCCTGGCCGATCGCGTACCGTGTGTCGCCAAGGGTGATCGGGCGTTCCGGGGCGGCAACTTTTCCGATGACGTCCCCGCCCCTCACGCCAGGCAACCGCGAGGTGAAGATCTTCACCATGTCGCCACGGACCTGGCCATCGGAGATGATGTCAATTCCGGCCGCCAGCTGGTCGCTGACTGCCGTCCTGAGGGCGTCTTTGTACGGATCGATAATCCCGGAAAATCCCTTTCCCGGTACCGCAGGATAGCTCCCGACCACCGTAGTCGGGAGGATGATATCGGGGAAGAGCAGGCTCATGGGGTCATTCGGTGCCGGTCTCTTGGGAAGAGCACCGCCTCCCGGATGTTGGCAAGCCCGAGCATGGTCATGACCAGGCGCTCGGCACCAAGGCCCCATCCCGCGTGTGGCGGCATGCCGTACCGGAAGGGTTGCAGGTAGAACTCGAAGTTCTCAGGGGAGAGCCCTTTTGCCCGTATCTGGTGCACGAGGAGGTCGTGCTGGTGGACCCTGGCAGCTCCCGACGAGAGCTCCATCCGGGGGTGCATCAGGTCGAATGCTTTGCAGACCGAGGGGTCGCTCTCGCAGGGCATTGCGTAATAGGGCTTGATTGCGGTCGGCCATTCGGTGATAAAGTAGTGGGCCCCCATCTCCTCCCCGATCGCTTTTTCAGCGATGGTCCCGATATCGTCGCCATACGTGATCGGCTCGCCGGTCATCCGTGCCGCCATCTCGATAGCGTCAGGGTAGGGGAGCCGCTCGAAGGGGGCGGTGGGGAGTGCGAGTTCCGTGATCCCGAGCGCTTCGAGCGGCCCGGCGCACTGGTCCTGCACCGAGCGGTAGAGGTGGATGATGAGGTCTTCAAGCAGGCGCATCACCTCTGTGTGATCGGCAAAGGAGACCTCGACATCGATAGACGTTGCCTCGTTCAGGTGCTTGGTGGTGTTATGCTCCTCTGCCCTGAAGATCGGTCCGATCTCGAATACTTTCTCAAACCCCGCGGCCATCATCATCTGCTTGTAGAGCTGCGGGCTCTGGTTCAGGAATGCCTCTTTTTCAAAATAGGCGATAGGGAAGAGCTCTGTTCCCCCTTCGGTGGCTGCAGCGACAATTTTCGGCGTGGTGATGTTGATAAAACCACGGGAGAAAAGGTAGTCATACGTCTCCCGTGTCACCGCACTCCTGACCTGGAAGATGGCCGTGACTCGTGGCCTGCGGGCATCGAGGAACCGTGCGTCAAGACGGGTATCCAGGTCGGCAGGGACCTTCTCTGCCACATCGAGCGGAAGGGGGCTTCCGCTCCTTGCCAGTACTTCAAAGGAATCAGGCAAAAGCTCCCTGCCGCCGGGTGCTTTCTCGATCGCCTTGACGCTCCCCGTGACCCGGACGAGCGATTCCCGTGAGACATCCCGGATGGCTGCAAGGACCGCCTCTCCCACCTTTTTTTTCGGGATGGTAACCTGTACAATGCCGGTCCTGTCCCTTATCAGGAAAAAGGTGAGGCCACCAAGGTCCCGCACCTCGTGGACCCAGCCGATCACTTCGGCCTGTGCCGTCCCGGGAGTCACCTCTTCTATTGGTATCCGCATAGAAACCTTGGAAGCTATGGGAGGGGAGAGATAATCTCTTTTTTCCTGCCGGGCACCGTGCTGGTGACGAGGGATCAGAGCGATGCGGCAAGTGAGCGCAGCCGCGGCTCCACTGCCGGGATCTCCACGGCAAGGATGTCCCATACCAGCACCCAGTCGGGGGAAAAATACATGCCGGCAAGCCGGTCTTTCATGCCGGCCAGTTCCTTCCAGGGAATCCCGGGATAGGCCCTCTTTGTCGCTTCTGAGGTCTGCGATGCCCCGTCACCGATAATCTCGAGCGACCGTATCGCCGCCCTTTTCATCAGCTCGTCGTGGGAGAATTCACGGAGACCGAGATTCTTCTTCCGCTGGAGCAGGAATGCCATCTCCTCGAGCATGCGGGAGACATACACCCGGTCACGATTTTTTTCCGCATGGTCTGCAGCCACGTCAGAATGGAGGTATCCTTCGAGCACCCGGGTGGTGACGAGGTCCACCCGCCTGCCTCCCAGGAGCTCTTCAAGGTACAGGGCAAGCCCGATGTAATTGCGGTAGGTGTCACTCCCCTGTTCAAACTCGACCTCGATATCGATGTCGCTGCCCGTGTGTTCATCGCCACGGGCGAGAGAGCCGAAGATTCCGATCTTCTTTACCCCGTAGAGTTTCTTCAGTGCGGGATACCGTGCATTGAGGGCGACGATGACCTCCTCGCGTAATTCCATGGTTGGTCCGGGCATGATTCAAGAGCTCCTTAGATGCAATGCAGGTGCAGGTTCCCTGCTCTGTTGGAGGAACATATTATCCAGTGTTCTATTTATAGCGTGGTCTGCAGCCTGAGTATTGCGAAGTCTGTTGTCTGAGTGTGGCGTAGTCTGCTGCCTCAAGGTTAATATGAATCTTCCCGCAATCTATTCCCGTGAAACTGCACCATGCCCTGGTCACCGCCGTCCTCGTGGGGATGATACTCCTTCCCGGTTGTCTCCAGGACGCAGACCCGATGGAGGTACCTGAGAGCACGCTCCCTGCCATGCCCTCCCCGACACCCTCAGTTCCTACCCCCGTGACGCACCCTCTGCCTTCTCCTCCTGAACCTGGACCGGTGCAGTTCGTACCAGGCGGGGTATACCATGAAGGTGACGAGCTGCTGATCACCGGTACGACCATTCTCTCGCCAAAAAACCCCTTGCTCGTCAATATCATGTCGGTCCCATTCGGCCCGACGAACAAGACCGATCCCACCTACTTCTCGGGCGCCACCGCAGTGATAGAGGTACAGGCCGGGTCACCGGGCGGGCAGAATACCTGGTACTACCTCCTGAACACCACGGGCTTTGTCCCCGGGGACTATTCGGTCGAGATCTCCGGGTTGGAGGTACAGGGCTTCCAGGAGACCGCGACCTTCACACTCGTTCCGTGATTTTTTTCCGCCAGTGCTTCCGGGTTCAGATGTGATGCCCCTCGGGTGGACAAGGTCCAGCCGATACTGACAGCCCGTTTCCAGGATGTTCGAAAAGCGGCTCATCGTTCCCTGGAGTGGGGACGATGGATGAACTGGTAATGTGTGGGGGCGAATCGCTTCTCAACCCCCCCATAATCGAACCCTTAAAGGTCGCCCTGGCGGCGATGCATGCCGCCGCCCCCAAAGGGCGCCCTTGCTGCGGTTCAGTGACGGGAGGGGTATCCCTGAGAACACCCCCAATGCCAGCCCTCCCACACAGCAGCGAGGCGGCTCTTTTCCGTATGCAGGCACTGTCATGAACAGCCAAAAGCTCATGGAAAATAACGGGCATCCCATCGACACGCGGCCTGTCAGGAAGGACCCGCAGGCAGGTCCCCGGCTTTACCTGCACTCCTTCCCTTTCCTGCCGGCCTCAAGCAGCGCTCCTGCGAGGGCTGCACTCTTCTCTATGTCGGTCATGAGGGTATCGTAGCGGAGACTGCCGGGGACGGTGACTGTGTCCCGGATATCCTGCACAAAGAGATCGCAGAAGTCCTCATAGAGGGAGAAGGTGGAGGCGGAGTCAGGGGTGAGACCACGGGCTTTCATCAGCGCTGCGGCAGGTCCGCTGACCGGAGCATCCCCGATAAAGGGGCTGACCACGATTACGAACGCATCCCTCAGCGCAGGGATGACGCCGGAGCATTCGAGGATCGGGAGGATGCTGGTGATGGGGTTGCTCGGCCCGATGATCACCAGGTCAGCGTTCTCGATCGCTTCGACGACCTCCGCACCTGCACAAGGGGGTCCGGCAGGTGCGTGCCTGATCACCTCCCGTATGGGGAGGGTCCCCTGGTGCTTCACCCAGTACTCCTGGAAATGGATAGTGCCGGTATCGGTCCGGATCAGGGTGGTCAGCGCCCCATCGGTCATGGGAAGCACGCGGGCGGCAATACCCATCCGGGAGGAAAGGATCCGTATCGCCTCGGTGAGCGAATACCCCTGCCGGAGCAGTTCGCCACGGGCGATATGGAGAGCACGGTCCAGGTCTCCTATCCCGATAAACTCATCCACGCCGAGGCGTTTCGCCTCTTCGTGTGTATGGAAGGAGTCGCCTGCAATCCCCCACCAGGTATCGGTGTTGAGCTGCCCTGAAAAGAGGTAGAGCAGGGTATCGATATCCGGGGAGAGATGGTTTCCTGAAATCCAGATATCTTCGGCAGTATTGACGATGACGGATATCGCGTGGTCGGGCACGTGCCTGCGCATCCCCCGCACCAGTTTGGGGGTCCCGGTCCCTCCGGAGAGAAAGGTGATCATCACTCAATACCTTTATCTGCTCGATCCCAAGACTGTTTAGGTGTCAGATGAAGATCATCAAGGACCCGGTGCATGGGTATATCGAGGTGGCACCCTATGCGCTCGACCTGCTCGACTCCGCGGTGCTCCAGCGCCTCCGCTTTATCCGCCAGCTCGGGTTCTCGTACCTTGTCTATCCGGGGGCAAACCACACCCGGTTTGAGCACTCGCTCGGCACCCTCTATCTTGCAAACGTGATGGCGCGGCAGCTGAGTCTCTCGGAAGAGGAGCAGAAACTGGTCGCGACCGCTGCCCTTATCCATGACATCGGGCACGGGCCGTTCTCCCACGCCATCGAGCCGGTCATGAAGGAACTGTGCGGGAGGTCCCATCACGATGCGTCATGGCTCCTGGGAGAACGGGAGCTCTCCGATTGCATGGAGCGGCATGGGATCAGTCCCAAGGAGACATCCTCCATTCTCTCCGGGAACCACCCCCTTTCGGGGATTATTCACGGCGAACTGGACGTGGACAGGATGGATTACCTCCTGCGTGACGCCCACTACACCGGTGCACCCTACGGGACCGTGGATGCGCACCGGCTCATACGGAATACCTGTCGTGCGGACGGGTACATCGCCCTTGAAGAGGGCGGGATCAATGCCGCGGAATCCCTGCTCATCGCCCGGACCCTCATGCGGCCGGCGGTTTACTTCCACCACGTCAGCCGTATTGCCGAGATGATGCTGTCGGCAGCCGTCCATGCCCACCTGGAGAAGAGCCAGGTGGCGGACCCGTTTGCGTTCATGCGTCTCGATGATTCCGGCTGCATGCAGCGCCTCCTCCATTCCCCGTCCGAAACCGCCAGGGTCCTTGCAGAAAAGATCTACCAGAGGAAGCTCTACAAGCGGGCGCTCTATGTCGGGCGGGAGCAGGTCAGCCCCACCATGGTTGTGCAGGAGATGCATCCGGCACACCGGGGGATCGTTGCAGCCATGATTGCAGATGCCGCGGGCGTGGAACCCCATGAAGTCCTGGTCGACATCCCCGAATTCCCCCGGTCCATGTCGGTGCATGTCATGATCCGGAACCGGAACCGCCTGATCGGGCTCGAGGAGATCTCCCCTCTGGTGACGACATTGAACGAGACGCGCCGGGGCCAGTGGAGGCTCGGGGTGTATACCCCGCCGGAGCATGTAACGGCCGTATCCGCAGCAGCCCGGGAGATCCTCCACATCCGTCCGCTCACCACGCAGGAGCGGCTGAAGCTGTAACCCGGGCTGCTGCCCGGTTCAAAAAATAAAGTTTATCAGCATCGAGCTGGAAACTAGCAGCGAGGGGGATACACGTGCTCGAATACTGGATAGTAGTCACGATAGGCGTTGTAGTGGTGATATGCGCACTCTGCCTCACCTACCTTTACGCCGAAAGCCGGGAACTCCGCCTGGTCCGCAGCAGGTACAGAATGAAGGTCTACGAGGAACTCTTCCATGCGGTGACCGATCTGAACGTGGCGGGTTCCGATGGATACAAACTCGATATGGCCAAGCGACGCCTCGCGCATACCCTGAACCGGCTCAACCTGGTCGCATCCGGCGAGGTGCTGAAAAATGTCAACGAGCTGCTCGATTTTCTGAACGAGACCCCGTCCGGGAATTACGATGTGCTCCGCCAGACCAACATCCTCAACACTATCGTTCGGTCGGCAAGAAAAGACCTTGACCCCGATGCTGCAAAAGAGCTTGAAGATGCAGCATTCCGGTTCCGGTTTTATGCCCCGCCGAAGGGCTGACCCATCAACACTCTTTTCGGATCGGACAAAATCGCTTTTTCTCTTTCCAGTCGCCCCGGTTTGTTTCGAATGAAACGCACAGGAGCCTCCTTCTTCACATCCCCCAAAGTGGTACTCCCAGATGGATTCGCATGCAAGAATGGCTCCGCTCCTGCCGACCGAACCGGGCAGTCATGGACTTAATATGAGAGCATCGCCAACCTGAGGTAGGAAAGAGCCGGAGGGAGGTCTATGGAAGAACCGGGTGGTATGCGGGGTTTTATCGACCAGATGAGGGAGTGCGGGGAGGTCATCGAGTACGAGGAGCAGGTAGCCACTGAGTACGAAGCGTGCAGGCTGGCGCACGGGACCGACCGGTTGCTCCTCTTCCACAACCTGGAAGGGAGACAGGGCGTCATGAATGTGACCGCCACAAGAAAAGCAGTCTCGCTCGCCCTCGATATTCCCGAACATGAGATGGTCCGGAGGCTCTCCGCGGCAGAGTACCAGGGACGTGTTGTCCGGGAGGGAAACCTTTCGATGTCCCCACCAGACCTCCGAAAGATCCCGATCATGAAACATTTTCCCCTGGATGCCGGGAAGTATATCACGGCAGGGATTGTGTTCTCCCGGTACGGGGAGATCGCAAATGCCTCGATTCACCGGATGCTCGTCCTTTCGGAAAAAAAGGTCGCAGCGCGGCTCGTTGAGGGACGGCATACCTATTCCCTTCACCGGGCTGCACAGGAGAAGGGCGACCGGTTGCCCATCGCTGTGGCGATCGGAGTCCACCCGGCCGTCACCATTGCCAGCTGCACCCGGGTGCCGAAGGGAAAGGAGCTCTCCTACGCGGCCGAGCTGCTCGGCGGGGAGATCCGGGTCTTCCAGTGCCCAAACGGCGTGCTCGTCCCTGATGCGGAGATCGTGCTCGAAGGATACATCGGAGGAGAAACTGCACGGGAAGGTCCGTTTGTCGACATTACCGGGACCTATGACACCGTCCGCGACCAGCCGGTCATCGAGTTTACCGGGATGCACCTGAAACCAGACTTCCTCTACCACGGGATCCTTCCGGCCGGCAACGAGCACAAGATGCTGATGGGCACCCCGTACGAACCTGTCATCTACCGTGCCGTTGCAGGAGTGACCGATGTAAGAAACGTGGTCCTGACGACAGGCGGGTGCGGGTACTTCCATGCGGTCATCCAGGTCCGGAAACAGACCCAGGGGGATGGGAAGAACGCAATCCTGGCAGCCCTCGCCGCCCACACCTCCCTGAAACATGTCGTGGTGGTGGACGAGGATATCGACCCGTCCGACCCCCAGGAGGTCGAGTTTGCGATCGCAACACGGGTGAGGGGTGACAAGGACCTGTTGGTAGTACCCGGTACGAGGGGGTCGTCCCTTGACCCGTGCCAGGCGGAGGACGGGACCAATGTCAAGGTCGGGGTCGATGCCACGATGCCGCTTGGCAGGGAAGACGAGTTCAGGAGAGCCGGGTGGGACTGAGCCGTGATGCAGCTGCTCCCCGATGAAGAGGCGATCCTGGCCGGGGAATCCGGTGAGACCCGGCAGCAGATGATGGAGATCCTGGTTGCACTGGGCAAGGTGTTTTCCGCAGAACGGCTGGTCCCCATCCAGAGCGCCCAGGTGAGCGGTGCTTCCTACAAGACCATTGGCGAGGCCGGCCTTGAGTGGCTCTCCCGGCTCGATGCCAGGGTTTCGGTCCCTACTGTCCTCAACCCGGTAGGGATGGACCGGGTCCTCTGGCGGGAGATGCAGATCAGCCCCTCTTTTGCCGAAAAGCAGGAGGCGGTGATCGGAGCATATGCACGGCTTGGTATCAAGCTGGACTGTACCTGCACGCCCTATTACCTTTACCAGACGAGGTTTGGGGATCATGTTGCATGGTCTGAGTCCTCGGCGGTGGCCTACGCGAACTCGGTCATCGGCGCACGGACCAACCGGGAGGGCGGCCCCTCTGCCCTTGCGGCTGCGATCATCGGAAAGACTCCCGAATATGGCCTTCACCTGGTCCCGGAGCGGAGACCCCAGGTCGTCGTCAGGGTCGAGGGTGCCGGATCCTGGGATGAGACTGCCCTGTTTGGGGCGCTGGGGTATCTTGCCGGGAAGACCATCGGGGACAAGGTCCCGTTCTTCCGGGGACTGCGACCAAAAAGGGACCAGCTCAAGGCGCTCGGGGCCGCTATGGCCGCTTCCGGGGCCGTTGCGCTGTTTCACATCGAGGGGATCACCCCCGACGCCCGGATCTTTGGCTATGACGTGAGCGGGCTTGAGGTGATAACGGTAGAAGCGGCAGAGGTCCTGGACCTGAGGGACGAGATCCCGGTCGATGCGGTCGCGCTCGGCTGCCCCCATTGCTCATCCGAAGAACTCGGCAGGATTGCCGAACTCCTCGAAGGGAGGAGCGTGGTCCTTCCGCTCTTCGTCTTTGCGGCACGCAAGGTGATCGAAGCGTCACCTGACGCGGTAGCCGGTATTGAACGGAGTGGCGGGCATGTTTATGCCGACACCTGCATGGTGGTATCCCCCGCACTTGAACAGTATGGATCCATCATGGTGAATTCAGGGAAAGCGTATGCCTATGTCCCGAACATGTGCGGGGCATCGGTGCGGATCGGCACAACCCCTGAGTGCATCGAGGTCGCCACAGCCGGGCGTGCACGGGGCAGTCCCGCCCTCCCGACGTAACGAAAGGCGACCCGGTCCCACTGGTCGGAACGGCAACCCGACCCCCGGAATAGTTGTGCCCCCGGACGGTCATCTTTAAATTTTCACTTGTGCAACTATCCTTCTGGAATGGCCCTGAAAGACCTTCACCTGAAAGATTACCGGGACTACCAGGTGCCCGTCCTGGTGGCCCTGGTCGCAGCAGCACTCTTCCTCGAGGTCTATGTCCACGTGTACCTGGGAATAGCGGTGGTGTATTCCCATTTTTTTTACATCCCGGTCGTCCTGGCTGCGATCTGGTACGGGAAGCGTTCGGTCCTTGTCGCCCTGGTGCTCGGGGCTGCCCTAGCCGCGGGGACCTATTATCTGACGGGTGAGGTCGATGCCAACACCCTCCTCAGGGCGCTGATGCTGGTCGCAATTGCGCTGATAATCGGCGCCATTATCGACCATATGAAAAAAGAGCAGGAGCAGATGTTCAACAAGGTCACCGATGCAGCCCTCTCCTCCGGGCTTAAAAGTGGCGCTGCTCCGGGGGCTGAAGCCCTGCAGCGGGTCAGGACCTTCTCCTTTGCCAGCGTCAAAAAGATGAGTGCACGCGGGGACGTCCCCGGGCTCATCAGGGCCATGCGGAACCGTGACCCGGCAGTGCAGTACGAGGCGGTGGAGGAACTGGGGAACAGCAGGGATCCCGCGGCAACCGAGGCCCTGATGGGTGCGCTGACCGGGGATCAGTACAGCGGGATCCGGTGGAAGGCCGCAGAGGCGCTTGGAAAGATCGGGCCTCCCGCAGTGCCTGCCCTGATAGGAGCCCTCAAAAACCCTGACGAGGATATCCGGTGGAAAGCGGCCATCGTGCTGGGGGAGATCGGGGATGCGCGAGCGGTCGGGCCGCTCGTCGATCTGCTTGTTGACGAGGACCGGTTTGTCAGGAGCCGGGCCGGGTATGCTCTCGGGATGATCGGCCCTCCCGCAGTCGCCGATCTCCGAACCGCAATCGTGGACGGGGGCGCTGAGACGAGGCGTGCTGCTGCGGCAGCCCTTGGGACGATCCCCGATCCAGCTGCGGTGGATGCGTTGCTGCAGGGTCTCGATGATCCGTCCGATGAAGTCCGACAGGAGGTGATCGCAGCGCTGTCCCGCCAGGGAGCGGCAGCGTTCGATCCGCTCGTCGCGGCCCTTGGCGGTCCCGGGCAGAGGAGGGTGGAGGGTGCAGCCCTGGCGCTTGCCGGGTTGGGAAGACCTGAAGCGGTCAGTGCCCTGAAACATGCCCTGGCAACTGCAGACCCTGCGGTGCGGCCGGTCCTGCAGTCAGCCGTCAATGATCTCGTTGCACGGCAGACCCCGCAGGTTCCCGGGAAAGGGACAGGTGAGACACCGGATTTTTCCTTCAAGGATACTCCGGTTTTTCGTGAGTAATAGCTATGCTGCCAGGTCGCCAGGAGGGTCCTGTGTCTGCAGGGTCCTCCTCTCTGTTCAGCCCGGTTTTCGGGCAGGACTAGGTTCAGGGACCATGGCAGGCAGGGGGCGTTAGGAACCGGAGAGGAGAGATCGTGGTGAGGAGGAAAGCTCCTTCCCGGGACCACGATTCATTCCACCATGCGACGCTCATGGAGATCAGGCAGTGTCCCGATCAAAGAGGGACCGGGACACACCTGTGCCACAGCGGGTGAACCGCTGTGATGATACCGAGGGAGGAGACTGGCATGCAGCAGGGAATTGACAAGGACATTGCAGCACTCGCGGACCAGGACCGGAACGTCCGCTTGGCCGCAGTAAAACGACTGTCAGAGACCGGGGCTCCGGCCGCAGGTCCGCTGATACAGGCTATGGAGCAGGCAGAGAGCAATGATTTCCGGTGGTATGCGGCCCTTGCGCTCGCCCGCATCAGGCCGCCGGCTGTCGGGCCGCTGATTGCTGCCCTGAAGGGCAACAGGGACCCTGATTTCCGGCGCTACGGCTCGGCAGCGCTCGGTCACATGGGTGCAGCGGCGGTGGACCCCCTGCTCTCGGCCATGAAGGGTGCCGATCCTGCATTGAGAGGATTTCTGTCTGCCGCGCTCTGCCGGATCGGTGCTCCTGCAATCGACCGGCTGAAAGAGGTGTATTCCGGCCCGGACCCGGAACTTCGGAAATGTGCCGCCCTCACCCTATTTGGGATGGGGGAGGCCGGGATCCTCGAGATGGTGCATGCCGATGACGAGGATTTCCAGCAGCCCTGAACCAGACCGGTCGACTTTTTTGCGGTGCGGAACAAAAACAGCTAGTCTGGAACAAACGTATGACGGTGCAGCGGTCAGAGGCGATGGAGTCGTACAAGGCGGTCCTTGAAGCGGAGTTGTTTTCTGCACTCGAGGTTGCCAACCGTGCCCGTGCGGTGGGGATCGACCCCCGGACCGAGGTCGAGATCCCGGTCGCAAGCGACCTTGCCGACCGGGTGGAGGCGCTGCTCGGCATCCGGGGGATAGCGGTCCGGATACGCGAACTTGAATCCACCATGAGCCGGGAGGAGGCTGCCCTCCGGATCGGCGATGATTTTGTTGCACGCCGGTTTGGCGAGCAGTCGCGTGAGGAGGTGCTCGACCACGCGATCCGCACGGCCATGGCGATGCTGACCGAAGGGGTGGTCGCAGCCCCGACCGAGGGAATAGCCAAGGTAGGGACTGGTAAAAACGATGACGGGACGGAGTATCTCCGCATCTATTATGCCGGACCCATCAGGAGTGCAGGGGGGACGGCGCAGGCCCTTTCCGTGTTGGTCGGGGATTACGTGCGGCGTGCACTGGGAATCGGCAGGTACAACCCGAGGGAAGAGGAGGTTGAACGCTACATCGAGGAGGTCCGGCAGTACAACACCATCATGAACCTCCAGTATCTTCCCGGGGAGAGGGAGATCCGCCTTATCGTCGGGAACTGCCCGGTCTGCATCGATGGGGAAGGGACAGAGCAGGAGGAGGTGAGCGGGTACCGGAACCTCGAGCGGGTCGAGACGAACGCGGTCCGGGGAGGGATGGCGCTCGTGCTTGCCGAGGGGCTGGCGCTCAAGGCCCCGAAGGTCCAGAAGTATGTCCGTACTATGAAGATGGACGGGTGGGAATGGCTGGAGGAGCTGATCTCCGGGGCGGTGAAGAGCACGGATGCGGAGGGCGATGCACTCCTGCCAAAAGACAAGTATCTCCGGGACCTTATCGGGGGTCGTCCGGTCTTTTCCTACCCGATGAGGAAGGGGGGGTTCCGGCTCCGCTACGGCCGATCGAGGAATACCGGGTTTGCTGCGGCCGGGATCAACCCTGCGACAATGCGTATCCTCGACGATTTTCTGGCCGTCGGCACCCAGATGAAGATAGAGCGGCCGGGCAAGGCCGCCGGGATCGTGCCGGTCGACTCCATCGAGGGGCCGACCGTCCGGCTGAAGAACGGCGATGTGATCCGGATCGATGACGAGGAGACTGCCCAGGCGCTTGCCCCGGACGTGGAGTGGATCCTCGATACCGGGGAGATCCTGATCAGTTACGGGGAATTCATTGAGAACAACCACCCGCTGATCCCGTCTGCATACTGCGAGGAGTGGTGGCAGCTCGAGGGAGGTTTTCCGAGACCAGCAGACGAACTCGAGGCGGTTGCACTCTGTTGTGAAGGGGCGTTCCTCCACCCGGACTATACCTGGTTCTGGGATGACATCAGCACCGGGCAGGTCGTGGAACTTGCAGGGTGTATCGAACAGCACGGGCAGGTACGTCACGGGATCCTGCTCATCCCCAATGACCCGGAGATCAAGGCGATCCTGGAAGAGCTGCTCGTCCCCCACATGGTCCGCGAAGGGATGATCTGCATCAGCACGTACAAGGTCCTCCTTGCCTGCCTTGGGCTCGACCTGCACCTGAAGAGGCGGAAGGAGTGGGAGGATGCCCCCCTGGACCAGGCGCGTGCGCTGGCAATGCACCTCTCCGGTTTCCAGATCCGGTCGAAGGCAGGCACCCGGATCGGGGGGAGGATGGGGAGGCCCGGGAAATCGAAACCCCGGAAGATGAACCCCCCTCCCCATTCGCTCTTTCCCCTCGGGGAAGCCGGCGGTTCCCGCAGGTCGTTCCAGGAGGCGTCCAACCACAGCCCCGAAGCGAACAAGGATGGGGGGGTGATCCGGATCGAGACTGGCAAGAGACGGTGCCCCTCCTGCGGGGCAGACACGTACCATAACCGTTGCACCTGCGGCGTCCACACCGCAGCGGTGTATACCTGCCAGCGGTGCAAAAGGGAGAGCACGGAGCCGGTATGCCCGGTCTGCAAGGGACCTGCCACCTGCTCCCAGACCCTCACCCTCAACGTCAGGCAGGAGTATATCCTTGCCATGGAGCGGCTCGGGAGACGGGAGAACCCTGTTGGCCTTGTGAAGGGGGGGAAGGGCCTCATCTCGCGGGAGCGGGCGGTCGAAGAGATTGACAAGGGGATCCTCCGGGCCGAGAACGAGCTCTTTGTCTTCAAGGACGGGACGATCCGGTTCGACATGATCGATCTTCCCCTGACACATATCCGGCCGGATGAAGTGGGGGTGAGCCCCGCGAGGCTCTGCGAGCTCGGGTACCCCTCCGATATCCATGGCGCACCCCTCTCCCGGTCCGACCAGGTGCTGGAGCTCAAACCGCAGGATATCCTGGTATCCGAGTCCTGTGCCGACTATATGGTCAAAACCGCCCGGTTCATCGACGAGCTGCTCACCCGCTGTTACCATCTCCCGCCCTACTACTCGATCACCTCGCGGGAGGAGCTGATCGGGCACCTTGTGATCGGCCTTGCCCCGCACACCAGTGCAGGGGTCCTTGCCCGGATCATCGGGGTATCAAGGGCGAACGTCGGGTATGCCCACCCGTTCTTCCATGCAGCAAAGCGGCGGAACTGCTTTTACGGTGACACGGAACTCGAGTTCTTTGACGGGCAGCACTGGAAGACGATGCCGCTCCGGCAGTTCGTGGTCGAGAACTTCGATCTCTCCCGGCCCGGCATCGACCGGCTGGGGACGTATTACTCCGACCCGCGGCAGAAATACCTGACAAGGACGATCGATTGCCAGGGAAAACCCCATTTGCGGAAGGTCACATCGGTCTCCATCCACAAGTCCCCGCCCGAGCTGATCCGGTTTGAGACCGCGCAAGGCAGGGTGATCGCGGTCACCCCGGACCATGCCATGCTGGTATGGGATATTGGCTACCTGCGGAAGATACGGGCGGTCGAACTGAAGGAGGGTGACTCGGTCCCGGTGATGGTGGGGATGAACGTGATCACCGACCATATCCGGCACCGGGATATCGTTCCTGCACCCGAAGACCGGGTCTACTGCCTGACCGTTGAGCAGGAGCACACGGTCTGTGCAAACGGGATATTCACCGGCCAGTGTGACGGGGACGAGGACTGCATCATGCTCCTCCTCGACGGCCTGATCAACTTCTCCCGGGCGTTCCTGCCCGAGTCCCGCGGAGGGACGATGGATGCCCCGCTCGTGCTGACCACGACGATCGATCCCTCCGAGATCGACAAGGAGAGCCACAACCTGGATGTCATGGCCGCCTATCCCCTCGAACTCTACCTGGCCGGGCTCCGGTATGCCCATCCCCGGGAGATTGCCCCGTTGCTTGACCGGGTGGAGAACCGGCTGGGAACCCCTGCGGCGCTAGAAGGGTTCTTCTATACCCATGAAACCGCGGATATCTCTGCGGGACCGCTGGAATCCACGTATACCCAGCTGAAGACGATGATCGAGAAACTCGAGGCCGAGCTGACCCTGGCAGAGAAGATACGTGCGGTGGACCAGGACGATGTCGCGGAACGGGTCTTGACCACGCACTTCATCCGCGACCTGATGGGGAACCTCTCTGCCTTCTCAAAGCAGAAGCTGCGGTGCGTCAAGTGCAACCATAGTTACCGGAGAATGCCTCTTGCCGGTAAGTGCACCCGCTGCGGGGGGAACATCATCCCAACGGTGCATGAAGGGTCGGTCAAGAAGTATCTCGAGGTCTCGCGTACAATCTGTGCACGGTACAAGGTATCCGAGTACACGAAGCAGCGGGTGATGGTCCTCGAACGGGCGATCGACTCCACGTTCGGCCAGGAGAAGGACACGCAGCTTGGCCTTGCGGACTTCATGTAAGCGGAGAAGGCCCTTGGTTTAATATGAAAATAACTCCGCCCTTTTCATCTTTTATGCACGACCGCAGGGCGATCATTGGCGGTTACTATGAAAATGCCTCCGGCGGTTTCATTTTGTACGCTTGTGGCAGTGCTTTATCGTGACGGTTTTCATAGCAATTCTCCACTGACCCCAGCACTACGTGCTCGTCCTCCACTCATTTCTCATTTCCCCTGGTTCCGAAAGTGCCGGGCTTCATGGAATATATCAGGGCTATAGTCACAGATTTTGGCTTGATACCAACCGGGCCGGACGACCGCAGCAGGCTCAGGAATTTAGTAAATCTTTTTGACGCCAGATCACCCTTGTTATACTGTACATTTCAGAGCGAGTGTAACCAAGCGGCCAAAGGTGACCGACTCAAGATCGGTTCTCGTAGGAGTTCGCAGGTTCGATTCCTGCCACTCGCATCTCTCTACGATTGAAATGAACATTTTTTGGGAAATTTCCTTTCCAGATAGAATTTGATGAATTGAAAAGATTTTTTCATATTTGCCCAGCAAGGGGTACTTTTTTCTGATATTAATCGACCTCATCAAGAATTGCTGCGATGGTGGCTGTGCGATCCAGTTTACCTACCTTCTCCTCGATACCGGCTGCCCGTAACACATCCCTGACCTGCCCGGATGCATTTACGAGGCGAAGCGTTATCCCCTTCCTGTCGAGCTCGGCAATGAGATCCCGTATCATGTCAACAGCGGTCACATCTGTAATCGGGGAGGACTGGAGATCGATGATCGCCAGGTGAACCGGTCGCTGCTCCCGTGCCAGGGCTTTTGAGAAATTCTCTTTGAAACTCTCTGCATTGGCAAAGATCAGGGGGGCATCGATCCGGAATATAAATGCGCCGGGGACCTCCTGATTATCTGGATGACGCTCGATATCGCCAAAAATGTTTGTCCCCGGAATCCGGCCGATAACAGCCATGTGCGGGAAGGTGAAACGGTATAGTATCTCGACAAGGGACAGGGCCGTCCCGATAAGCACGCCGGCAAGGATCCCGAAGAGCAACACTCCCCCGAACGTGATCAGGGCGATATAGATCTCTGTCTTATTGATATGCCCGATACGGGAAAGCCCGGCGATATCGATCATCTTGAACACGGCAACGATAATGAGTGCGGCGATAACCGGCTCCGCGAGATAATAGAAGAATCCGGTCAGGTAGAGGACGACAAGAAGAGCAACCCCTGCCGCGATAGCCCCGGCCAGTTGTGTCTTCGCCCCATTCCTGTCATTGACCGCGGTCTTTGAAAAACTGCCTGAAACGGGAAATCCCTGGGCAAGACCAACAGAGACGCTGCTTGCCCCAAGCGCCAGCAGTTCCTTGTTATTGTCAATTTCGTAGTCGTGCGCCTTTGCATAGGTCCGAGCAATCGTGCTGAGCTCAACAAAGGAGAGGACAAAAAGGCCAATCGCCAGCGGGAAGACGAGTCCCACATCACTGGATGAGAAAACCGGCATTCCCAGTTCCGGGAGTCCCTGGGGGATGGTCCCGACGATCTCTACTCCCTTCTCTTCGAGACCCGCCAGCCAGACCAGGATGATAGAAATGATGACCACGAAAAGAGAACCGGGGAGACGTGGTACCTTGTGTTCCAGGACAAAGAAAAGGAGAAGTGCTCCTATGCCAAGGGCGAGTGCGTAGAGGTTTGTTTCCGGAAGGTTCTGCAGGATGAAGACGATTTTTTGGAAGAATGATGAAGGGGCACCCTCGAGGCCAAGGAGTTTTGGGATCTGGCTGACGAGAATGACGAGCCCGGTCCCGACCAGGAACCCTTTCATGACCGGACCTGAAATCAGGTTGACGAGGAACCCCAGCTTGAGCAGCCATGCAACCACCGATATAATTCCGACGAGAATTGCGGTCAGGGCTACCATCCCGGCATACTCTGCCGGGCTGCTGATGACCATTGCCGCCAGGAATGTTGCCACCATGATGGCTTCAGACGAGCTGGGTCCGACGGAGGCGTGTCGCGAGGTGGCAAAGATAAAGTAGGCCAGCGGGGCCATGATTCCCGCATAGAGGCCATATTCAGCAGGGAGGCCGGCTAGCGTGGCATAGGCCATGTTATCCGGGATGGCAAACGCGGCGAGGGTCAGCCCGGCAATGAGGTCAAATTTGAGCCACGTCTTATCGTATGAGGGAAGCCAGCCCAGAACAGGAACCAGACCGAGTACCCGTTGTTTGGCCATTTCCGGCGTTATTCCCCGTATATTCATGGTCTCCCTGTAGTGGTTTCGGGAAAGGAAAGAAATCTGGCGTATTCTACTGGTGATTGGGAATGAAGGGGTTATTAGTATTGCGAATAGGATCAGAACGCAGTGAATATATCGTTAAGCATCCGCCAGCTCACCCGATCGCTCCAGTTTCCCAGATGCAGGTCGCCGTCACCCCAACACAGGCAGACGTTCCTTCACACCTGATTGGCAGGGATTTTCATAACAGGAGATACCTGCCCCTAAATTATTTTTACTAAAAAGAACATGTTTTCAACAAACCGGTTGGATGCCAGATGACCGAATTCGTCCTTCTGTTGATCATTGCCTTCGCATCCATCGTATTTCTCATCTCCCTGGTCTCCCATCGTCTTGAGGGGACCCTGGTAACTGCACCGATGGTCTTTGTGGCTGCCGGTCTGCTGTTGAGCCCCGCAGGTCTCGACTGGATTGACCCTAGCCCGCACCATTCACTCCTGCTGTTAATCGCTGAGATTGCTCTGGTCCTCACTTTGTTTACCGATGCCTCCCGCATCAATATCCGGGCTCTGAAGAAAGGAGCGGTGCTGCCCGCCCGGCTCCTCATCATCGGTCTGCCGCTCACCATCGCGGCAGGCGGATTGATTGCTGCCGGCCTTTTTTCCAGCATCACGCTTGCCGAGGCAGCCCTTGTCGGTGCTATTCTTGCCCCCACCGATGCCGGACTCGGTCAGGCCATTGTCAATAGTCCTCTAATCCCAGTACGCATCAGGCAGACCCTGAACGTGGAGAGTGGCCTGAACGATGGAGGCGCAATCCCTTTCTTCTACTTCTTCCTCTTTATGGCGGCATCATCGGTTCTCGTTCTCCCTGAACAATCATGGGTCCTGAATGCCGTCGCCCTGATCGGGGTTGGGATCGGTGTAGGACTTGTCATCGGTTTCCTTGGTGGAAAGATGGTGGCTATGGCAGTCAGAAGGGGATGGATGACTGAGAAATACCAGTGGATCGGATTCCTCGCGCTGGCGCTAATGGCCTGGGTCACTGCCGAGAGTCTGGGAGGGAGCGGGTTCATCGCTGCCTTTGTCGGAGGGCTGGCAACGGCTGCTTCCGGGAGGGATGTGGGGGAGGCCGTGCTTACTTTCACAGAAGCGGGTGGCGAGATCCTGAACCTGATGGTCTTCTTCATCTTCGGGCTTGTAGCCTTTTCGCTTCTATCCGGATTTTCCGGAACAGTTCTTCTCTATGCGATACTCAGCCTCACCCTCATCCGCATGATCCCGGTAGCAGTCTCTCTTATCGGGACCCGGCTCAATAAAAAGACCGTCCTTTTCATCGGATGGTTTGGTCCCCGGGGGCTGGCATCGATTGTACTGCTCCTTATCGTATTTGACGAAGCTTCCGCTATTCCTGGGATGGTGACAATTCAGATGGTCATTGTTACCACGGTCCTGATCAGTGTGTTTGCTCACGGCATCAGTGCAGCTCCCCTTATGCGACGATATGCAAAGATTGTTGAGGCCCTCCCGGCAAATGCCCCGGAAAAGGAGGATGTGACTCTGGGGCCAACTAGAAGGGGAGGTTCACCGCAAAGAGGGGACGACCAATAAAACGAGTCAGAGTTTTGTATATCCTAGTTTAATCCCAAGGTCACCATTTTTTTATCCGTACCATTCGGGGGAATTAGGATGTGAATTTAGCTTGCCTGTTCCATAGTTCCACGTTCTATTCCTGGGATTGAGAGGAAAGGCCGATTATAGCTCTGATCGGAGATAGCGGCCTAACCGGACGCGGTATCCTTGCCCTCCGCATCGCCTGCAGGCGGCTGACGGTGCAGGTTCCGGATCAGGATATAGACGCTCAACACCATCACCCATCCGGGGAAGATCAAGGTCACCCACAGGGAATAACTGATGCTCAGCAGCAATACCAGGGCTACTACGTAGGTCAGGATCGCCCAAATGCGATGCATCACACCGGTCCGGATCCAGATGGTTGCGAGCGATATCATGAATACCCCTGCCATCCGGATGGCGTAGATGTTGATGACCTGGTAAATCACCGATCGGCTGTACGTATACACACTGTCCGACATGATACCCGATCCGATGGTTTGAGCGTTCAGCAGCCCTGCCACAAGGGCTGCGCCGATAAAAGTCATGGCCAGAAACAACAGCCCGCTCCCCAGGAATACCGTTGAAAACAAGCGGTCTTCATGGTCGGCAAGAAGGTCACGAAGCACGCCGATAAACCATAAAAAAGCGATTCCTGCGAAGGGGATAAGGTTCAGGGCCAGGGAGACGGGAGCTGCATTGGTCTCAAGCCACGTTGTATCAGAGATATAAGGAAGTACGAAAAGGGAGAGGAGTGTCAGGCTGGATCCGTAGAGCACGGCAAAAATGATGCCGGCAACAGCGGCAGACCGGGGTGTTTTGAGTGCGTCCCGGGTCCGGATGAGCGGGGTGTCAGGCATGCTATGATCTCCCTTTTTTGATTATCTCCGGGTACTTTTCAGCGAGAGCCCGCCCGGTTCTGGTATTATACTTCAGCCGGCATTTGTTCCGGTGAGAACACACCAGGGCGATCACCCGGCGGGTTGTCGCATCCGGCGGATTCTCCTGGTTATTCATGGTGGCCTTGCGATGGCTTAAGGTTCTGATAAGAACCTCTTTCCTTAGATTGACTTGACAAGGGGTTGTTATTAGAGTATCTCATACTCTCAGTCCAGGATCAGAGCGCGGCATCTGGCTCCAAAACGCCAATCAGAACACATTTTACAATAATATAGTCGAACAAAATACCGATGAAGGGGTGTATCTTACGACTACTTCGGCAAATGTGTTCGTAAACAACTACTTCAACAATGATACGAATGTCGTCTTTGGTGCCTCTGTGGGTGCGAACACGTGGAACCTGACGCAATCGAACCAGAGAAGTATCACCGGCGGGAGGAGTTCGGGGGGCAACTATCGGGGACAGCCCGACGGCAAAGGATTCTCCCAGGTGACCCCGGGCACACGAGGCATCTGCGACCAGCAGGCTGTCCTGGCAACCGGCAATGTCGAAAGACTGCCCCTGAAGTGAGCGATCCGCTCTCCTCTTTTTTTCCCGGCATTGCTCCCCTTCATGGAGTGCTGTGATCCGGTTCTGGCACCGATCAATTATCCGGGAGGACTATATCCGTTCCCGGTAGCAGGAGGGTTTGAAAAAAATTCCACGATTGTGTGGTACCCACGATCCCATCAGCTCCCAGGGAGTGGTGTTATGCATTTCCCTGTTCGCTCACCATTCCCGGATTCATCCCTGCGCATCTGCGACCCGTTTAATCTGGTGATTGCAGCCATGCATGCAGGATTCCCATCTGGCCGAGCGGACCGTGGACCGGGATCCGGTCGATGGAAAACGTGTATTGTTCGCCAATGGAGCGGAGGAGTTCTTCGTTGGGCAACCCGCCGATAGGCGGCTGGTGGAGTTCCATCTCGATCCTGCGGATGCCGGCGAGGTCGCCGGGTTCTATCTGCCATTCTGCCCCCTCGCAGTCACACTTGAGAAAATCACAGCCTCCTGCGGTCCGGATGAGATCACGCAGCCTGAAGGTGGGGACCAGGGATCGGACATTGTCCCACTCAATTTCAGAAGGGGAGCCGTCTCCCAGCGCCGCACGGATGACCCGGACCTCCACCCCGTTCAACGCGATGTTCGCTTCGAGCAGGTCCGCCGTGACCGGTTCGACCGCAGAGACATGGCGGCTTATTTTTGCGGCCCGGATACAGAACGCCCCGATGTTGGCGCCGATATCGAGCACCCGGTCTTCAGCCAGGATGTCCTCCATCCAGTACTCAGGGACTTCTGTCACCTGGCGGTATGGCGTGGAGACCGTGAGAAACCTGGTCCCGTCCCGGGCGGTCATGAATGGGCGTGTGGCGGGTAGCGTGGAAGAATGACGTGTGGGAGGTTTCATTGGTGCTGTTCATGTGAGATGATCATGCCGGTCGGATAAAACCTGCGGTAGGAGTTACCGGAATCTTCATAGGATGGCCCTGTTCACCTTCTCCCATGAACAGGGATATCCTGGCAGGGGTTGCCCTCTTCGCTGTCGCATTGGTGGTAGCCGGGGCGGTGCTTCTGTCAGAATCGTATCTGAAGTCTTCTCCGGCCGACAGCACTGGGCCTGATACCCCGCCTGAAGTCTCACCGTCAAAGATCCCCACGACCACTGTTGCAGCGGGCTCCTCCACGTCTGGATCCACCACCATCTCAGGCGGGGTGGCACCGACCAGCGTCTCACCCTCTGTCACCCCCACGAGCCGTCCGGCATCTGGGTCCTCCGGGGGTTCCAACCCGACCACCGAATCATCCACCGGGGTTCCCACGACTGCGGTTGAAGCAACCCGCACCGTGTCCGGACCCCCTTCGTTCACCCTGCTCGTGACCCCGGTGGAAATTCGGGCCCGTCCCGGCGATGCGATCCGCTATACGCTGAGCATCGAGCCGAAAGGCGGGTTCGATCAGCCGGTCTCGCTCCGTCTGGACGTGAGTGCCCTGTTTTTGTATCACAACTCCTTCGATCTTGGCGTTGTCAGTCCCCCGTATCCAACGACCCTGGAGTACACCTTTGTTGTGCCCGGCGAGGTCCCTGGCGGAATCACCGTGAAAGGGGTCCTCTCCGCTGAAGGGGGAGGTCATAAGGAAGAGCAGGACCTCGTCCTCATTGTGGGAAATTAAAAGAGCATACTTTTTTTTTCGGGACATGAGAACGAGAGGCTCTTCGTTCCCTGGTGTGGGTACAATGAACGAACCTTTTAGGGGGGCAGACCGCTCCCCCATGCAATTACATCCCGCCGCTCCCGAAGGACGCCCCGGTGCCGGCTTTCGTGACGGGATTGGTATCCCGGGGAACAACCCCGGTTCAGTCTCCCCAAGGGAAAACTGCGGGGAGGCGGATTTAGTCTTCTTTCTCAGGCACCACCTGGATCAGGGAGTAGGCCACCCGTTTTGCCTGGACGCAGTCCCTGATCTCACGTTCGCGTCTTGAGAGCGTGGGATGTTTCGCGGTCTTGATCTCGACAAACACGATCTCCCGGACACAATCTTCAGACAAGCCGTCAAAGACCACCAGGTCTACCGGGCTCCCCAGGAAGCGGGCGTCTTTTGGGTTGTAGGGAAAGTCGGGGAAGTAGGGGATCAGGTGCTCGGTGATCTTTCCCTTCGTCACCGACTGGCTCCTCCTGACCGCGTCCGACCGGATGTTCTCCTCCTCGTCGGCCTTCCATGTGGCAAAAAGGATCCTGGCTCTCTCTTCGGAGACCCGTTCGAGTTCCCCTGCCTTCCACCCGGCAAGGTCCTGGCGTTCCGACTCCCGCCAGGCTTCGAAGATCTCGCGGGCACGGGTCTCGATCCTCTTTCCCTGGGAGACGTACAGGACCAGGACGATCCCGAGCACAACGAGGAGAATGAGGATAATGATCCATTCGATCATGCACTACCTGCCATCGTTCGAAAGGGTTTCACCGCTAACCTCATTACATTGTCAGATCCGAAGACGCACTGACTGCCAGGAAGCGACAATCCTACCCTATTTTTGCAGAATTTTCCCGGCTGGAAGGTGAGGTGGCAGGGGTTGTCGAACC
>CAZRAQ010000001.1:29608-102704 GCA_964598015.1 uncultured Methanoregula sp.
GAACCGGGCCGTTCCCTGGCACGGCTGTTTCAGTGACGGGATTGGTGCAGAGAACAACCTTGTTCCAGTCTTTCCCCATAAAATATAGCCCCGTAAAAACAGCAAGGCGAAAAAAAAGCTTGAGCTGCACTCACCCCGGGAGCCTTATTGGGGCACCGGGTTCATGCGGTCAGGCTTCTTCGGGTCGTATTCCTGGATCAGTTCAAGGGAGGTCCGGGCGGTCTTCCTGACCCGTGAATCCGGGTCTGCCGCTGCTTTCTTCAGGAGGTCTGCTGCGTCCTGGCACCCGATGATCCCAAGTGCCCGTGCACAGGCATTCCTGGTGCAGTCGTCCCCGGAGACGAGGCCCTGGGTGAGGGGACCAGCGAGGTCCGGGTTGTTGATCGACCGTATCCCGGCAGCCACCATCTCCCTGATGTACCACTTCTCTTTGGGGAGCCGGAAAAGCAGGTCGGAGAGGGCAGCGGGATCTTTGAGACGGCCTATCCTCCCCACCGCTTCCTGCCGGATCATCCAATCGTCGCACTTCAGGTCCCTGAGAATTTTTGTGACGTCATCGACACCCACGCTCCTCTTCCTCACCACTCCACCTCCCTGTTATATTCAAGTATGCGGATTACTTATATATAATATTGGATGGAAGTTTCTTTCTCATAGAGCGGATCATAGTGCAGCCCGGCTGCCCTGCCCGGAAATCCTGACCCCAAGCTCTCTCTCGATTGATCGGAGAGAAACGAGAAAATGCTATAAACTCCCAGGTATTAATTTTTTTCAGCAAAGCCGGACGGTCCGGGAACGGGGCAGAAGGGAGTTGATGCACTGACCGACAAGAAGCAAGGCCAGGGGACTGTACCTGAAGAGATTGTCAGGGTCCGCATTCCGAACAAGAGGAACCGCGAGATCTTTGCCAGCGCTGAACTGATGATGGGCGCCAATCATATCCGGGTGCGGTGTTTTGACGGCATCAACCGGATGGGCAGGATCAAGGGCAAGATCAAGAAGAAGGTCTGGATTCGCGAAGGGGACATTCTCATCGTCATCCCCTGGAGCTTCCAGGACGACAAGTGCGATATCATCTACCGGTACACCGGTCCCCAGGTTGAGTGGCTGAGAAGGAACGGGTATCTGTAAGGTGTTGGGTAGTGTAAAATTCCGTTCAATTTTTCGTGCATTTTATTCCGGATTCCAAATTCATCGATTGTAAAAAAAAGAATAAAGGTATTTAGAGACTGATAACTTCAATCTCCAAAGCCTTGATGATGACTCTATCAATATCTTCTATTATCCAGGTATCAAGCCCTATTTTTGTCATGCCAAGTTCATTTATAAAATAAGTCTCCCAACCTATAGGATAATTGTTCGATTTGAAAATAATCGTAAAATCTTCATTCAAAGGCAGAGGACCAGTATCTATTATATTTACTGGATTACTGCCCGTGTCTATACCTATATCCTTTTCGTTAATTTTCATCCTGACAGTACTTATCCCTGAATTTGCCATTTGAGACCTTGGATTAACCTGAATGAGGGTGATAACTAATGTCTCGTATCCTGCGGTGCTATCTATGAACCACCTGGGTTCTGAGAGCATTACCGACCCTGAATCCTGATTTTTTACCACAGCACCATTCTCAAGTCCAATAAGAATAGTATCGGAATCGGATGTATACCTCAATTCACCCATTGGAAATAAGCCCGAGGGAAATAAGCTCGTATCTATCAGTGAATTACCCGCACTGTCCCTTATATAGAATGAGGAAGAAGCCGTATCCGGGCTCTCCATAGACAGCACTCCCCCGCTCACCTGCATGGTGCTCTCTTTGTAGGGGACACTCTTGTACACCAAGGAGTTCACATCGCTCTGGAGGAGGATCATATTCCGCTCCATGTTCCGTGTATTCGTATTCTGATGCTCCTGCAACAGCATCGGATACCCATACAGGGTAATCAGCCCGATACCGCTCAGCATTATCCCAAAAATCAGGATAAATCCAACAGCCTCTGAAACCGCAGAATCGTTCGTGATTATTATCCTGTATCTCTTCATTCTCACACGCTCCTTATGGAGGAGGAGTACTTTTATACTCAATCTGGTTCAGTCCGCTCGCGGTCGTACTTTCTATGCTCTGAATGGTATTTCCTATCCCTGCCAGCGAGACGGTCGAACTTATCCCGGATCCCCCTGATATGCGGATTGTCTCCCCCTCTTTAATCTCAACCTGGTAGTCCCTTCCGGCAACATCATCAGGGATATCGAACTTGGTTGTGATTGTTGCCACATTATCGTAGGGAATGATAGCATAGAGGTCGATGATTCTCGTGCTGACACCATTCCCTATATCGGTGTAGGCAGATTCGGTGAGCTGCTCTGTCGGGCCCCTGATAAAACCCACCGTCACCATTGGGACCATGATCATGAACAGTACGACAACGACTGCCGTGATAATCAAGTACTCGAGCATGTGAGAGACCCCCGATTCTGTATCGGAATAGTAAGTATTGGGATTAGTAATACCAGCCACCATCTCTCACCACCTCAAAATAGTCGGTTAATCCGTTGTTGTAATGGATTATCCAGCCACGGGAGTCATCTGGGTCAATATGGATGACCGTGGTTTTCCTAGCCAACGCTATCTTTTCGATATCATCGAGACAAGGATCTCTCTCTCTCGCATGAATGGTCCAGACTTCACTTCTCAAGTCCTGGATATCGGATTTTGGGAATTCAAGTACGCCTTCAGCCGTTGTCTGGCCAACGAGGACTGATTGGTTCAACAGGAGAGCAAGGAAGAAGATCCCGATGCTGATGACAAATCCCATAAGGACAATCCACTGACCTTCCTCATTCAACTTCTCCATAACAGCACCTCCAGGAGCACTGTCTGTGGCCTACTCTCTCCTCCGAAACTCGAACCATCCTCGATATTCACCCACCGGGTCACTAGGACCGCGTTTTCACGGTGATAATCCTGGGTTTCCGCAAAGTGGATAACCTCCACTTGACCTCCGTTATTATAGAAATAGCTCGAATCGAACTGGATAGTATCATCCTCTCCTATTGTAGTTTTGCTGTATTTGAGAAACACATCTCGAAATCCGGTTTGGTCATTAGTTTCAATATACTGTTCGAGCGGGCTCTTTGTAGCAGGCCCGGCCGTGGTATCCCACGTAAGGGGTTGGTCCATGACTGCGAGGACATCGTTTCCCAGCTGCTCCAGCTGCATGTCGTAGACATGGGTATCCCCTGGGGTGAACACCATGGTAGAATTGAGGACCAGGTACACCGTGGTGAGGATCAAGGCAGCTGCGGCAATCCCTTCGATCGTGTACAGCTGCCCTTCGTCATTCACCAGACCCTTACCTCCAGGACAGCTGGTTGGAGAGGAAGAGGGGAGCTTCCATATAGGTAACTATTCTTAGTTTCGTCGTGGACATTTATTACAGTTTCAGGATCAAATTCATAAACGGCGTACATTTTTGTAATCCCCACCCCTGGTAAAAGAATGGAATTTTCAGCGATAAATGTGGTTTCGACAGCAGAAAAATCAGAGTGGGGATCGGACACCGGGTCTCTTTGCCCCATAAACAGATATTCCTCTTCTGGGTTAGTGGTATAAAAAAAACGTGCTGGCACATCTGCATTGAGATCCTGTGGAACGTCGCTGGATTGCATTTCAAACTCGATACGAATGGAATTTAAGACTGCCCGCTTATTTGGATCATCGATGGCTCTAATAGTATTGAGTTTAATCGTGATGTCCTCTTTTAAAGGTTCTACCCAGTATTGAGGTCCTACGTAATTGGGTGGCCCATCGATATTCATTAATTCCTGGTAGTCCAATTCGACTCTGAACTTCCCATTCTCATCGGGAAAGCAGGTGCCCATGGATATATCAGCCCTCTGTTCCTTTACCAGCACTACCCTCCGTATATACCCGTAGGATGAATCCGCTCCAATCGTGTCACCAACCTGGGGGTGGTAAGGCTCTCCATCAATTTCCTTGATCGTAACATTAAATCGGTACGGATAGCTGCCGAAGATGATCCGTTCCCTGATTTCCGATGGTGAATATCTACCCGAGTCAAATAAATTGTTGATCTTATGCTGGCTGAGAATTCTGGGGGTGCTCTTGTAGAACGTCAGCCCAAACCGACTGATCAGATCTTTAGAATCTTGACCTCTAGGGATAAGATCCCACTGTTCATAAGGGTTGATTATGCTAGACTTGAACTTTGCATTGGGCTCTCCCGGATCTTCAACCAGAATGACCCCTGTCCGGTAGGCCACCGCATCGTAATCGATTGTCCTGCTCTGGAGTCCTACAAGCAGGCCCGAAATCATCGTCGCAGCGATGATGAGGGTAATTAAAAATATCGAAAGACCGATCATAAAATCGATAGATAATTGTCCTGATTCGTCCAGTGAAAGTGTACGATCGCGCCTCCTTTTGCGAGGTCCCGGTTCGTTCTGAAAACCCATCGATCAGGTTCATCTCGTCCCTATTAAAAGACTTTGATGCCCTCTGCACAATTTATAAGAAGAACTCGCTAAAAAAGTTCTCAAATCAATAACAAACTGTGCAATATATTCAGATCGCAAATGTACACCTGAAATGTAATCGAATTACTAAAATAATGGAGATAAAACCGTAAAATTGATCGTACTCGAAGGGGAATACATAATTTGGAGATTAAATGTCCCCTCCACTCATAGTAGACCGCAAAGACCAAAACTGGTTGCTCTTAAAACTGGCATTAACCGTTACCACGACCCGCAGAACCAAACAAGAAATGGCCAAACTGGGAATAACGCCAGTCCATCGGGCGGGAGAATCTCTGCGAATTCTCTTTATCTCGCTGTTTTTTTCCATGGATTGTTCCTACGTTATAAACGAGCTTCAAAAACGGCCTTCTCTCCGAAGATTCGCACATATTAGCGAGGTTCCGACTCCCGAGCAATTCTACCGATTTTTAAGCAGATTCGATGAAAAATCGTTCATGGTGCTCACATCCCGGCTTCTGAATACCTTCTGCACGAAACGAAATTCCAGAAGAAAGTTGACGCACAGTCGGATGATTATAATCAGAAAAAGACGATGGATTTCGACATAGGTACCATAAATCCTGGGCAGATGGGAGGCAACGTTTACTCTCCAAGTGCTCACGAATGGGACTATCAATGTATTCGGCCCGGAGTCAGACATCACATTCACGACTCTTGAGAAATCCACTCAACAGCCCCCATTGGCAAAACGGCATCTTCATAGTAAGTGGGTGTTCTTGTATTCACTAATAAAACACTCAGGAGCGCCATGCCTGCAATAGTCCGCGAACTCGAATCTTCCGAATTCCCGCTTGCCGAGAATGTCTGGGAACAGTACCGGGGCCAGAAGGCCGATGCGAAAACAGAGCGGATCTTCGGCGTCTTTGATAACGGTCGCCTTGCCGCGACCGCCCGGTTCACCCGGCACACGGACGGAAACGAGATGGACTGCGTCTTCTCGCTCGATGATTACCGGGGAAAAGGGTACGCCCGGAAGGCAGTCCAGGCCCTGATTGATGCCTGTGGGTCGGAACCGATCTACATCCACTCGACACTTGTCCTGATCTCGTTTTACAAGACCTTCGGCTGGACCCCGATCCCTGAGGAGAAGCTGCCACGATCGATAAAGGACCGGTTCAACTTCTGCTTCGGGGAGATGGAAGGGTGCAACGTCTGCCCGATGGTGAGAGAAGGGAAGCGGTAATGGGGAAAAACGAGCGTTCATTCCGACAGCGCGGAAAATGAGATACGTCTGAATGAGGAGAATTACTGCAATGAAAACCCGGGAAGAAATACCCGGCCATTCTGAAATCGCTGAAGTGGGAGATTTAGCGAACACTATCATGTGGTGAGTATTGGGGTATTTGGATCGGTATCCCGTGGGGAGCAGAAAGAGGGGAGTGATATCGATATCCTGGTGGAGTTTTCCCAACCGGTGGGGTTCTTCACCTTTCTTGAGCTTGAAGAGTTCCTCGGGGCTTCGCTTGGATCCAAACTGGATCTCGTGACCCCGGATGCCCTGAAATCAGCGACGACAAAGCGGATTTACTCCGAAGTTGCCTATGTCTGAACGTGGTAAAGACGATCCGCAATTTTTATTGAAGATATTTTCGTTTCAATCGAACGTATCAATTTCTATACATCATGTATTACCCGGGAAGAATTCGGGAGAGATACAAAGACTCAGGATGCGGTCATCCGAAACCTTGAGATAATCGGGGAAGCAGCGAAAAACATCCCTGCATCGTTCAAAGAGAAATATCCTGAAGTCCCCTGGAAGAGAATTGCGGGCATGATGGATAAGTTGGTCCATCATTATTTCGGTGTAAGCATGGATATTATATGGACTACTGTTAAAAATGACGTACCTGAAATCCGACCGGCTCTTGTTAAAATTCATACGACATTTAAAGAATCAGGGTAACAGAGAGCAGGGGATACGGGGCATATCATAGATGATCAATCTGGCAGGACACTAAAACTCCCCTCGCCCCCTCACTGCAGCATCTCAAGCGGCAGCGCCGCATCGGGAGGAAAGGTCGACCGGCGTTGCAGCAGCTTCATCGCCCGCTTGAGCCGGGCCCGAAGCTGCGTATTCTCGCTCTCCAGGCGGCGGACGCGGCGGTACAGGGGCTCGCATCCATTCGCCCCGCAGAGGCTCGCGATATAGTGCTTCAGGAACCGGTCGGCATCGTTCTGCTTGCGCGGGATCCACTGGATATCGACGCGGATGTTCTTTGCGACAATCAGGTCCTTTATGGCAACCTTCTTGTTGAGGAAGGTCGTGCGTTGCGACGTTTCGGATGCAGAGAGATGCCAGACCACGACCTGGCTGTCGGTCCGGATGCGTGCATGGGCATGCTCGGGCAGGTGCTCGAGCGCGAGGATGACCGCATTGAACTCAGCCTCGTTGTTGGATGCTCCCCGTTCGTAGGAGAAAAAGACCTCCTCTCCCGGGAACAGGGCGACCGAATGGCCATCCCCGCTCCCGTCCACCACAATATCGATCCTCTCATGCATTGGCGTCTCACCCGATCCCGTAGCCTGAAAATCAGGCAGTGTATCAGAAACATACCGTTCCAAAAAAGTGGGTGACGGAGCGCGGGGGAGGACCACCCGTTCATCCGTGATCCCTCCCTGGCTCCCGTTTTTGTGCAACCGGTTCTCTCCTCCGGCGGCTATAGAAGGGAATCAGATCTCGTGCTATTTATTATTTGTGGCGCCGATCGGAAAAAGAATGGTGCAGGGTGCCCGGTATCCCGATTGCACCCTTGTATGGTGCCAAAAAAATACCTGGTGTACATTACCGGATTATCTTTGCAATCGGGATCTCGAGGATGTCCTGTGCGCCGGCCGCCTTCAGGCTCGGGATGAGGGTGTTGACATGGCCCTTCTGCACGACAGTCTGGATACTGTAATAGTCCACGCCGTGAAGCCGGCTCACCGTGGGCCGTTTCAGTGCAGGGAGGGCAGCAACGACCCGCTCCATGGCATCTTCCGGCACGTTCATCGAGAGGAGCACCTGGTGGCGGGCATCGATCACCCCGAGAAGGAGCGTGACGATCTCCTCGATTGCACGCCGTTTTGCCAAGTCCCCGAAACTGTCGCGGTTGGCAATTATCACCGTGTAGGACTCCATGATCTGCCCGATGATCTTGAGCCCGTTCCGCCGCAGCGTGGTCCCGGTCTCGGTGAGGTCCACCACCACGTCCATCAGGTCCGGGACCTTTGCTTCCGACGCACCAAACGAAGGGAAGAGCTGGACCGGGATCCCCAGCCTGCCAAAATACTCCTTCGTGATCTCCGGGTATTCGGTCGTCACCCGGCTGTTCGGCCGGATCCTGCTGACATCGTCGATCGGTTCATCGCGGTGGACCGCCACGACGATTTTCACCGTCCCCTCGCCCGTCTTTGAGTAGGAGAGCGGGCTGACCTCCTTCACGTCCGCCTTCGTCTCCTTCACCCAGTCAAGGCCCGAGATGCCGAGGTCAAAATACCCCGTCTCGACGTAGTTGGGGATCTCCTGGGGGCGGAGGATCTTCACCTTGCCTATCCGGTGGTCATTGATGATCGGGTTGTAGTCCCGGTCACCCCGTTTCACCTCGAGGTCTGCCTCCTTGAAAAGCTGCAGGGTCTGGGCTTCAAGGCTGCCCTTGGGAAGCGCGATGCTGATCATTGCATAACCGTGTTGCACATCCCAGGAAAAAAATACTGGGTTCACCCGGCAAAAAAAGAGAGGCTTTCAGGAAAGGGTATGGACCACAAGCCCCGAGAGGAGCTTTGGTTCGAACCACGTTGATTTCGGGGGCATGATCCCGTCGGCATCCGCGATGGAGAGGACGGTCTTTACCTGGACCGGCTGCATCGAGAATGCCACTGCATAATCCCCCCGGTCCACCATCGCCTCCAGATCGGCGACCGGCCGCGCACCGCCCAGGTACTGGAGTCGCGCATCCCCCCGGGGGTCGCTGATGCCAAGGATCCGCTCAAGTACCTGGTGCTGGAGCAGCGATACGTCAAGGGAACGAATCAGGTCCGATCCGTCCCCGTCAGGTAAAGCACATTCGTACCAGGTCCGGTCGAGATACATATGGAACACGTGGGGCCGGTCGGTCCTTGGCTGGATCTGGAACGCGCCATGATCCACCCGGCCATAGGGAACCACCGAACACGACCCCGCGACCTCCTGCATGAACTCATCGGCCGCCCGCCCGCCAAGGTCCCGCACGAGCCGGCTGTACCCGTGGATCCGGACACCGGAATCTGCAAAGAGCACCCCCATGAACCGGTCCGAATCCCCTATACCGCCGCCAGCCGCCCTCCGCTTTTTTGCCACATTAGCCGCGGATTTCGCCCGGTGATGGCCATCCGCGATATACAGCCGTTTCACCGTTGCAAAATGCCGGACCAGGCGGGAGAGCACCCCGGCATCGAGGATGCGGTAGATTTGGTGGACAGACCCGTCGGTCCAGCATACCTCCGCCTCCGGCTGGCCTGATGCAAGGGAGGAGATGAGACCGGAGAGATCGGCAGCATCGCGGTAGATGAGCACCACCGGCCCGGTATGGGCATTCACGGCATCGATATGCCGTGTCCGGTCCTCCTCCTTGTCGTACCGGGTCTGCTCGTGCTTCCGGATGACCCCAGATTCGTAATCATCGACATGGAGACAGCAGCAGAGCCCGGTAAACGTACCCGCCTGCGTGACAACCCGGTAGACATACATGCCGGGGCCCGGGTCGCGGGCAAACACTCCGGACTCCTGGAGTGCGACAAACCGTTGCCGTGCATGGGAATAGACGCGGGGATCGGTCGGGGGGATATCAGGGAGCTCAGCATCCGGACGACTGACACGCAAAAAACTCATCGGGTTTTTACTGACCACAACCCGTGCCTCGTCAGCAGTCACCACATCGTAGGGGACTGCGGCCACCTGCGGAGCAGCAACCCGGCCAGGCCGGACTGCTGCAAAAGGGAAGATCCTCACCATGAAAATACCCGGCTCTCTTTACTCATTTCCTCTGACACTATATTATTCCAGTGACACCCAATAGTACACCCACCCATGGGCGACGAGATCATGATCAGGCGGGCGCGGCCGGAGGATATCGCCGCGGTCGCTGCCATCGAAGCGGTCTCCTTCCAGGACCCCTGGAGCGCAGGCGTCCTTGCTGAAACCCTCACCTATTTCAAGGATACCTTCTTTGTCGCCACCTGTCAGGGAGCGGTCATCGGTTTTGTCGCGGGCGGGCTTGAGGATACCGGGGAGGAGATATACGGCCATATCTGCAACCTGGCAGTCGCAGCGCCGTTCCGGAAGAGTGGGGTAGGGGCGATGCTGGTACGGCGGGAGGAGCACCAGTTCGCCATCGAGCTCGCATCGGGAGTGCAGCTCGAGGTCCGGCTCTCAAACTTCGCTGCCCGGCAGTTTTACAAAAAGATCGGGTACCGCGAGGCCTTCCACATCGACCGCTACTATGCCAACGGGGAAGACGCGGTTGTCATGATGAAATGGTTCCGTTTTTAGCGCCCGAGGGCCTGGTGCGCCCTTGCAAGGTGCTGCGCCCCGAGTGCGCCGAGCAGCGAGAGTTCTCCTGCAAGGACCCCGGCCGCGATGATCTCGGCAAACTTCCGTGCATGGGAACCGGGGGGGTCGCCCCCGCCGGCAACCCCCAGCAGCTGCAGGCACTCGTGCTGGGGTGAAATCCCGGTCCCTCCCCCCACCGTGCCTACCGGCAGCGAGGGCAGTGTCACCGAGACATAGACCCCACCCGGGACCGGGTCCACCGTGGTTATCGCAAGGCTCCCCTCCACGACATGGGCAGGGTCCTGTCCGCAGGCGATAAAGAGCGCGGCAATGATGTTTGCGGCATGGGCATTGAACCCGAACGAGCCGGCCCGTGCCGACCCGACCAGGTTCTTCCGCATGTTCACCTCCGCGAGCGTCGCCGCATCAGTCTTGAGAATGTCCCTGACCAGGGCGTCAGGCAGCAGCACCCCAGCGGCAACCGTCCGGCCCCTCCCCATGATCATGTTGATCGCGGCCGGTTTTTTATCGGTGCAGACATTCCCCGAGAGCGCGATCAGCCGTGCACCGGTCTCCGATGCGATCAGCTCGGCTGCCTCAGCGCTTGCGATCGTCACCATGTTCATTCCCATGGCGTCCTTGGTGTCGAACTCGAAGCGGACAAAGACGCTCGTCCCCGCAACAGAACAGGTGATCCCGGTCAGTTTCCCGTGTGAGGTCGTGCTCTCGGCAGCGGCAGCGATCTCACTCCTGTGTGCATCCACATACTCCACGATCCTTCGAGCATGGATCACATCAGTTGCGGCAAAGACCGGCGCCCGGGTCATACCGTCCCGGAAGATCCGGACCTCCGCCCCTCCTGCCCGCACGATCGTACTGCACCCCCGGTTGACCGAGGCCACCAGGGCACCCTCGGTGGTTGCCAGGGGAAGATAAAACGAACCCTCGGCATACTCTCCGTGGACCACGAGCGGGCCTGCAACCCCCACGGGGACCTGGACCGCCCCGATCAGGTTCTCGCAGTTCTTCTTCGCCACGCGATCGACTTCGATGGTGTATGCGCCGATCGCAGGCAGCGCGACGCCGCTCACGCTCTCGATGTACGCCCTCCTCACCCGGGCGGCCTCATCTGCCGGGAGCTCCTGCTCGAGCGCGTAGAGTTTCAGCGACCCCCTTTTAAGCCTCTCGAGATAATCTTCCATAGCTATACCTGTGCGTTCCCGGTATACATGAGAGTGACTGAACAGAGATGGAGCAGGAGCAGTGGGCAGTACGGGTTCCCCTGAGCAGGGGGGAGGAGATGCGCCGGCAGCTCGTCCTTTCAGGGACCCTTGACCATGAAAAGAGACCGCGGGTGGAGGGGGAGTCGCTCCTGCTGCCGGTCACGTCCGCCATTGAAGGAGCGGAACGGGCATGGTTCAAACAGCGCGACCAGATCCCGGATCTCCCCCGGCACGAACTGATCGGGGGGATCGCGGTCATGCTGGAACGAAACCCGGCTGCAGCAGCAGAGCTCCTCACGCTCCGCCCCTCCCTTCATACCGTCCTGTTCCCGGTCAGCGATGTCGAAGGGGAGTTCCGCACACGCCGCTTTGAAGTGCTGGCCGGGACCCCGGTCACCAGGACCATCTGCCTTGAGTATGGGCACCGCTTCGAGATCGATCTCTCGGAGGCATACTACTCGGCCCGCCTTGCCACCGAGCGGCAGCGGATCGCCAGCCTCCACCAGGAGGGCGGGCGAATCCTCGATATGTTTGCCGGGGTGGGCCCTTTTGCGATCACGCTCGCCGGCAAGGCTGACCTCGTCCTTGCATCCGATTTCAACCCCGGGGCGGTCCGCCTCATGGTCAAAAACATCCGGTTGAACCGTGCCGACAACATCCTCCCGGTGCTTGCCGATGCCATCCGGATCCCCTCCCTGGTATCCTGTCCCTTTGACCGGGTGATCATGAACCACCCGACGGGGGCACTCGCGTTCCTGTCCGCGGCATTCCGCCTCTGTGCGCCCGGAGGCACGATCCACTGCTACGTGCTCCAGTCGGCAGAGGGGGAAGCACTCCCGGAAATCCTGAAATTCCCGGTTGCGGAGGTGACCGAACGGTATGTCCGTTCCTACTCGCCGGGCAGGTGGCATGCGGTGTATGATATCGTGAAAAAATCCTGAATGCGGCGGTATCTACGGGGCATTTCTGCAGGAATCGCTCAATGGTCCCCCTCACGCTTCCCCTACCTTTCCCGACCCCCGGAATCCCCTCCGCCAGGGATCGAAATAAGCCTCCGCACTGTTGTGTGTGGGGGGACCAGACCGGTGTCGTTCTCTCGGCTACCTGTCCCGAACCGACTCCGGGACGTCCTTTCAGGGGTGACGGCGTGTATCGCAGGAGGGGTTGCACCCTCCTCTTCAGGTCCTGCCCTTATACTTCCTATACAGGAATCGTGAAATGCGAAAAAAAGTGAAGGGGGTCAGTCTGCGGGAGCATACTTGGTCCCGTAGTAAATGACCCCACTTTCGCCATCGGCACCGATACGCCTGAAGACCGGTTTCACCCGCATCCCGATCCGGGCTTCTTCAGGAGCGCAGACGATCTGTGCCGAAGTGCGCGGCCCTTCGTCCAGCTCGATGATGGCAAATACGTACGGAGTGAGCTGCTCAAACTGCTCGCTTGCCGTACGAATCACGGTGAAGGTGACCACTTTTCCCGTTCCCGCGAACTTGTAGTCCACGATCTTCCCGGCCCTCCGGCAGCCCGGGCAGAAGGAACGGGGCGGGAAGAAGTACCGCCCGCAGGTGGTGCAGCGGGTCCCGATCAGGTTGTAGCGCTGGGGGATCTTTCTCCAGAACCGTGCGACCGACATGGTTTCAGACCCCCAGGATATGCACAGCGACCGTGGCCCCGGTGCCTCCGACATTGTGCGTCATGCCGATCCGGGCGCCCGAGATCTGCCTTTTCCCTGCCTCGCCCCGGAGCTGCTGCGTGATCTCGTATATCTGCTTGATCCCGGTCGCACCCACAGGGTGCCCGCAGGCTTTCAGCCCGCCGCTCGTGTTGACCGGCAGGTCCCCGTTGAGCGCGGTGACCCCCTCCTCGGTGCGCCTCCCCGCCTCTCCCTTCCGGCAGAACCCGAGGTCCTCGATCGCACAGATCTCGGCGATGGTGAAACAGTCATGCACCTCGACCATATCGATGTCTGCGGGAGAGAGCCCGGCCATCCGGAACGCCTTTTTGCCGGCAGCAACCGTTGCGTCAAGGGTGCTGATATCGCGCCGGTCATGCAGGGTGATCGTGTCGCTGGCCTGGGTGCTTGCAAGCACCCTTACCGGGGTATCGGTGAACTCCCGTGCACGATCGAGCGGGGCCACCACGACCGCTGCAGCGCCGTCCGTGATCGGCGAGCAGTCAAAGAGACGGAGCGGATCTGCGACGAGCGAAGATTTCAGGACCGTGTCAAGGCTGATCTCCTGCCGGAACTGGGCGATCGGGTTCCTGGCACCGTTGTAGTGGTTTTTAACCGCGACAAGACCGAGCTGCTCGCGGGTGAGCGGGTACCGGTGCATGTAGTCGCAGGCGATCATCGCATAGAGACCCGGGAATGTCGCACCGGCAAACCCTTCCCACTCGCGGTCAGCGGCACCGGCAAGAGCATCGACGCTCGCGCCCGTCCCCACGTCGGTCATCTTCTCGACTCCCGCAGCGACCACGATATCTTCGAGCCCCGATGCCACGGCGATCACTGCCTGCCGGAAGGAGAGCCCTCCCGAGGCGCATGCCGCTTCGACTCTCGTGGCCGGGACATGGTGCGAGGCAAGCCCTGCATAGTCTGCAATCAGTGCACCGATATGCTCCTGGTCGATAAAGCGCCCCGCACTCATGTTGCCGACATACAGTGCATCGATCTGTTCGCCGGCAAGTCCGGCATCCTCGAGTGCGAGTGCCCCTGCCTCCACGAAGAGATTCCGGAACGAAGTGTCCCATTTCTCCCCGAAGGTCGTGCACCCGGCCCCGATCACTGCTACCTCTCTCATTTCTGCATCACTATCTTTCCCTTGTGCCTGGCATACTGTGCATAATCGAGATAGATCGGGTCTTTCAGGAGATGCTCGACTCCCGGGGCCGCGTCCCGCTGGAACGAACCTCCCTCGATCGCATCGGTCACCTCGATATCGAACGCATCGCTCCCGGCCCCTGACCCAAAGGAGGCGACAAAGATCCGGTCACCTGCTTTTGCGACATCCAGCGTTGCGGCAAGGCCGATCATGGAAGAGCCGGAATAGGTGTTGCCAAGCCGTGGCACGACGAGTCCCGGCCTGATCTGGTCCGGGGAGAACCCCAGCGTTTTTGCCACCCGCTGGGGAAACTTGGCATTGGGCTGGTGGAAGACCGCATACTCGTAGTCTTTTGGCCCCTTCCCCGACTGGTCAAACAGCATCCGGACCGCCCCCTCGATATGCTTGAAGTATCCCGGCTCACCGGTGAAACGGCCGCCATGCCGGGGATAGTCCTGCCCCTCGCGACGCCAGAAATCAGGGGTGTCGGTAGTAAACGAGCAGGTCCGGTGGATGAGCGCGATAGGATCCTCCCTGCCGATCAGGAAGGCAGCGCCTCCGGCGGCAGCGGTATATTCGAGGGCATCGCTCGGCGCACCCTGTGCGACATCCGAACCGATGGCAAAACCGTACCGGATCATCTGGCTTTTGGCGAGCCCCATGCAGGTCTGGATCGCCGCGGTCCCCGCCTTGCAGGCAAATTCGTAGTCTGCCGCCGTCATACAGGGGGTGGCGCCAATCGCCTCCCCGACCGTGCATGCCGTTGGTTTTACCGCGTACGGGTGGGACTCCGAGCCAACGTAGACCGCCCCGATCTCCCCGGGATCGATATCCCTTCGCCGGAGTGCGTTTCGTGCCGCCTCTACTGCAATGGTGGCAGTATCCTCGTCAAGGTCAGGGACCGACTTCGAATAGACCCCAAGTCCACCCGTTATATCGTCGGCATTTGCGCCCCAGACCCTGGTGATCTCTTCCACCTTTATCCGGTAACGGGGGATATACACCCCGTATGTGATGATTCCTACCATCGTTCTTCCCTCAGTGTATCCTGTATCCTGTCAATACCCATCATGGTGCAGAGCACGGTGATATGGTCCCGCTCGGCCATCTTTGGCACCAGCGGGTGGACCAGCTCCGGTTCGATCCCCTGAAGTACCACACAGCGCGGTTTGAACGGGGTGACCCGTATCGCCACCATGGGTGACTTTCCTGAAGTAACATCGGTGAAGATGAGAGCGCGTTCGGTGCTCCACCCGTAGATCCGGTTGAACTCGTTCGAAGAGAGCTGGGTGATTGCGTTGAGGCTGTTGACGATCGTATACCCGAAAATTGACTGGCTCAGGGAACCGCAAAGCGTCTTGCACGAGAGCAGTTCGGCAAACCGTGAGAGGACTACCGGCGTTGGGTAATCAAAAATGTCGTAGATGACATTGTCATCAATATCGGTATAAAGGATCTTTGCAAATTTCTTTATGTACTTCCCGCCATTGGCCTCATCGATGGAAAGGATCGTGTCCACGATCTTCCCGACGACCGCAGTGCCCGGGCTCTTTCTTCTCCCGCTCTCGTAGTCGCTGATGACGGAGGGTGAGACTTCAAGATGTTCGCAGAGCACTCCCTGCGGAATGTTGAAACTCATCCTCCATTTCTTCAGCGCCTTTCCCGGTGAGTCTGAAAGCGTGATCTCGCCAGCCATCTTCTCGGCAAGAAGATACCGCACATCAGATTTCATGACTCATGTATGAGGGCAGGGGGGTTGATATAATTAACGAACTCGGCTTCGGCATATCACGTAAATTCCCTGGAGAGATACTCATAAATAATAAGCATCTCAATTTTGATACGTACATGATCATGCCCGAGGATCTCCAGTGCCTGAAAGAGATAGCCCTGAAAGGCGGTCTGAAGGGGCCGGTCTGGGTCTCCTCCCAATCGCTCGGAAGCGCGCTTGGCACGAGCCCGCAGACCGCAGCCCGGCGACTCCAGTCCCTTGAGCGGCAGCACCATCTCTCCCGGTCGGTCAACCCTGACGGCCAGTATGTCACGGTCACCCGGAGCGGGGAAGAGATCCTCCGGCACGAATATGCCGATTACAGCCGGGTTTTTGGGACCGGCCGGGAGGAGTTCATCCTCCAGGGGACGGTTATCTCCGGGCTTGGAGAGGGCAGGTATTACATGAGCCTGGGACCTTACGTGGAGCAGATCTCTGAAAAAATCGGGTTTGCGCCCTATCCCGGCACCCTGAACCTGCGGCTCGAACCGTCAAGTGTCCAGGTCCGGAAGCGGCTGGACCAGATGGACTGGGTCCGGATACAGGGGTTTCTCGCAGAAGGCCGTACATTTGGGGATGCCCGCTGCCTGCCCTGCAGCATCGCCGGCATCCCCTGCGGCATCATCATCCCGGGAAGGACGCACTACCCGGACGATGTCCTCGAGCTGATTGCACCGGTGTCACTCCGGGAGGCACTCGGGGTGAACGATATGGATGAAGTGAAGGTTGAGGTGGCACCATGATGGAAGAAGCATTGACAGCCCTGCGGCAGGGGAAGTTTGTCCTGCTGTACGATTTTGATAACCGGGAGCGTGAAACGGATTTTGCCATACGTTCAGATATGGTCCACCCGGAAGATATCGCCCTGATGAGAAAGGACGGCGGAGGGCTGATCTGCACCGCCATTCACCCGAAAGCTGCAGAACGGCTCAACCTGCCGTTTGCAAGCGATGTCCTCAGCTCCTGTACCGGTTTTGCTGAATCGGTCGGGGATATTCCCTACGACCGGAAGAACCACTCCTCGTTCTCCCTCTGGGTAAACCATCGCGACACCTTCACCGGGATCACCGATAATGACCGGGCGCTCACCATCACTGCGATCGCAGACCAGGTGAAACGGAGCCTGAATGGGGGAGGATGTGACTTTGGGGGCCGGTTCCGCTCTCCGGGCCATGTGGCGATACTCAGGGCATCTGAAGGCCTGCTCTCGATGCGGAGAGGCCAGACCGAGCTCTCGGTCGCGATGGCGATCATGGCCGGCATCACCCCGGCAGTCACCGTCTGCGAGATGCTCGATGACCGCTCAGGGCTTGCGCTCTCAAAGAAGGACGCACAGGACTACGCACGGAAAAACGGGCTCGTCTTCGTTGAAGGTGACGATGTCCTCGCGGCATGGGAGCAGTACTCCGCTCCCTGATTTTCCATAAAAAAAGCTCCCCATCCTCATCCTTTCTTCCCGCCCCCACTGCGGTCATGGGAGTATATATCAAAAAGGCTCCGCCATTTCTGCAAGAAAACCACATATGTGATTTTCAGTTAGGGGGATGTGACGAAGGAGTCTCAGGGGTGTTTCAAACTGATATGCCTGTGTCATGCAGGGAATCATATGGTTTTTTTAAGAAACGGTTACACCTGGATGGACAGCGACAGTATCCACCCTTCCACTCCTGGGATTCCCGATCGCCTAAGAGAACAGGACGTTACCGCTTTGGCAGATATCGAGGGGATGCGCCCCTCGTACTGGGATACCCCAGGAGTCGTTCCGCAGTACATTATTACCGGGGATGACGAGTATGAATACGTGGACGGCTCATGGTGAAGGTGATCATCAATCGGGAAGAGTGCGTCAGCTGCGGGACCTGCGTGGACACCTGCCCTACATTCTTTGAACCGGGAAAAGAGGATACCCGCTCACAGGTGGTCGAAGCATATCGGAAGGAGGGAACCCTGGAGGAGGGGGAGGCCCCCCCCGAGCTTGAAGGTTGTGTCACCGAGGCAGCAGATCTCTGCCCGGTACAGGTGATCTCGGTCGGATAATTTTGGACCTTATTGTATGTGAAAACGGCTCCGCCGTTTTCATTCTGCTATGCCTGTGCCATGCAGGGAATCATTTGGATTTTTTTGCGAGTGCCAGAAGCGCCTCATCGGGGAGCAGTTTTGCAATCGAACTCTTTGTCGGGCATCGCCCGGGCTTGATACCCCGTGCCTTTGCCTCCTCCTTCAGCACCTTCAGGTCCAGATTTTTGATCAGTTCGGTCCTTTGTTTCTCATCCATACGTGATCAGACGATGATAGCTGCCTGATAAAAATAAAGGTTGCCTGCGGCTACATTTTGAGCTGGGAGAGCGCCTCAGCCACCATCTCCCGGAACACTGCAGGGTCGGTATGGTACTCCTTCTGCGCCCGCTCCCCGTACTGGGTCGACCCCATCTGGTCTATCCTGTCGAGTGTCGCTTGTGCGCAGTCGAGCACCCAGCGGTCCCGCGTGTCCTTGTCGACAGCCGTGATCGATTCGCAACGGACCGAGATCAGCGTCGCCCCGTCAGGAGTCTCGTACACGTTCGGCTTTCCGGCTACCGCAACAAAGGCCGGGGCCTCGATCCGTGCGATCTGCTGCATCGCTTCCGGCTGATAACTCCCTGCCATGATGAAGAACGTCCCGGTCGGGTCGACGACCCTCGCCCGGTAGAACATGTTCTGTTCGCCCTGTTTCTTCTTCTCGGTGAGGGTCCCGACAAGAAACACCCTGTTGCACCGCTCTCCCGTAGGGAGGAGCACGTAGGTGGGGCTCTTTTCATCGTCCCCCTCCCGGAAATGAATCCTCGTCTCGCGGAGTTCAGCGGCAAAGACCCGCCGGGCAGGTTCACGCTCGAATGTGCCCTCCCTCCGGACAAAGGAAGGCTTTCCCGGGGTTGCCATCAGGACCCCCCGGCCCTGTTCAGGAGTGCCGGGATCTCGCCCGGGTCAAAATGCAGGAACCCGCATTCGGACACCAGTATCCTCTGGTCTATCTCCCTCCCCTTGCAGGTGAGATACCTCCCGAGTATCCGCTCACGCACCCGGAGGAAGACCTCCTCCATCCCGAGAGGGTTGTTCTCGGCCAGCTCTTTTGCCTCGTTCATCGGAATGCCGGTGAGCTGCTCGGTCACCTCGCGCTGGACGAGGATCTCGCGGGTCTCCTTTCCGTTGTCAATCCAGCCCTTGATGCGGAGGTCGTAGAGGAAGCCCGGCTGTATCTCGTGCACAGGACAGTAATTCTGGCGCGAGAGGACCCGGTTGCAGCCTTCTACAGGGCATCGCTTGATGAGCCCGGACCCGGGTGCGATGTGGACAAGCGCACCGGCAAACACGCCTTCCCCTCCACTCACCGCGATATCCCCCTCCTCGGGCATTATCGTTGCGGTGGTGAGGTTGAGGGACATGCGTCCCTGGTACTCGTCCACCAGGGCGTAATAGACACTGTATACCGTGCCCGGGACGAGTCGTTCCTTTCCCTCCTCTTTCCATATCACGAATTTTACGGTCCCTGATTCATCGCCGAGGAGACCGGACTGGAGCATCCGGTCGTGGCTCGCCTCCCACTCCTGGATGAACTTTGCTCTCACACTCCCGATACCGGGTGTCAGGTCCCTTATTTGCACCGTCCCGGGAATCAGCGGCGTTTCACGGCTGATCTCTTTTATCGTGGTCCCTGAGTGGACCTTCAGGTTGGGGGAACCCTTGTATTCATCCACCACGACCGATTCGAATCGGTACCATGTGCCTATCGACAGCCTGGGGGCATTTGCCTTTGCCCAGACCACAAACCGCATCGCACCCGAGGCATCGGCAACTATCCCCGTCTGGGAGATCGAGGACGAAGGTGCACTGGAGAGCGAGACGACTTTCGCCTCGATGGTTGCCCAGTCACCGGATGAGAGCTGGGAGAGCTGCCGCTCCTCTCCGGCGCTGCTGCCCGGGCCGGGACCGAGGTCCGGGATGGAGAGCTCGCGGGCAAGCTCGTTCAGTACGGTACGTTCTGCTTCCTGTGGGGGCACGCCGAATTCCTCGATAAGGCGGCGGAGTTTTCCCTCGATCTTTACCCTGTCGGCCTGGTGGCCTTTCGCGCTTACTTTCAGGGAGATTCTTTCACTCAGTATGGAATAATCCATGTTCTTACATCTCCAGCACTAACATGGACGACCGTGTATAGATAAAAGATCCGGGCGGGCTGCGAAAATGGTTGGCACCAGCTGCAGATTTAAGTACCTGCACCCGCAAACAATAATGGTATGGCATTAACGGCTGACAGCACGATTTACGACCTTCTGAAAGAAAAGCCTGAATCGGCCGAGGTACTCTTCAAGTTCGGCATGGGCTGCGTGGGATGTGCCATCGCCCGCGGCGAGACTATCCGGGAAGCAGCTATCGTCCATGGGATACCACTCGAAGAGCTTACCTCTGCGCTGGGTATCAAGGAAGCGTAAAAAAAGAAGGGTGGTGAGCGGGTTACGGCGTGGAGCTCATGCCGTTCCTGCGTTTTCTTATCTGTTGTTTTCTCTCTTTTGTCTTGAGTTCCCTGAGTGACGCTTCAGGATTTTGCACCAGGTAGTCCGCGATTCCCGGCTGGTGGAGCAGGGTGCACCCGGCACAGTTCCAGACTGGCCCGTTTCTCGACGAGCTCTTCACCCATTCCCCGAGCGATGCATCACCGCACGGGTAGAAGGGACAGTAGCAGAACTCACAGCGCTGCCCCTCAAAATGGCAGGGGTAATACGGGCAGTCATGGGCAAGCCACTCTACCCAGTGTTCCCCTCCATACCGCGAGAAGATGAAATAGGAGGGTGCATTCCGGACCACGACTCCTTCTCCCCGCTGCAGGGCTTCCGGCACGCCGAAGAGGACCGCTGCACGGATTCTCCTGCCCGGTTCGGTCGTGGCATCTGCAGACTGGTGCACCACCGGTCCTTCCGAAGCAATTACGATTGCGTCAGGAAGAGTGTCCGAAACGAGCTGGCCGAGTCCGCTGAGTGCTTCTGACTTTGCCTCGTTTGCCGTAACTACAGCCTCTGAGAGGGCAGCATCGGACAGACCCTGGCTGCTGCAGGCTATGATAGTGGTGCCGGGCCCTGGTCCCGGCCGCGTCCCTGCAGTGATGAACACCGTCACAAAATCATACTGCAGTATGCAGAGGTGCCGCATCTCCACAGGGGTGAGGAGCCCGAAAAAATCATCCGGGAGCCCTTCCCGGGAGGCAGCAGCAGAAAGTGCACGGAGCGGTTCTGTTCCATCCCATCCTGGCGGCACGGTGTGGTTGAGCAGCGTGGTGACCGCGGCGATGCCTCCCCCGGGCCCCGTGCTCACGGACCGGAACCTGCCGCGGATAAAAAGAGTGCTCTTCCGGAGATAATACCTCATGCGACCGTGTAGCGCTTCCGGTCCTTCAGCTCCTGCTGTTTCCCGGCGTTCCACCCGGACACTTCCTGCAGGTACCCGGTCACCCGGCTTATCTGGACGACATCGTGGGAACCGCAGTCAGGGCAGACCGGCTCCCCGCAGAGGGGGCAATATTCGATACCGGATATGATCTCATGGGAGCAGTGGCAGTGGTCAAGGGGGCACATGATCGCGAGGTGCTCCTCCCCGCACTGCGGGCAGGGGCTCTCATCGACAATAAGATGACAGGTGTGGCACTTGTAACGCCGCTCGGCAACGGGGATATCACCAAGCTTCCTGTACTTTTCAGCCTGTTTCTGCTGTTCTTCGCTCCATTGCATACACTAAAATGGATGATTCAGTATTTTAAGGTTTAGAACGAACTCTTCCGCCTCAGGTGACTCATAGGGCTCATCATTTTCGATCAGCATCGTCATCTCATCACTGGCGGAGAGGGGCATACGCAGCTGCAGCAGCGGCCGGGTCAGCTGAGCGGTAGATCTGGCGGCCGACGATGATGCCATCCACGAGACCGGCCAGCAGGGCAGCATCCCCTCCCTGTGCGCCGATTCCCGGGGAATAGATCTTCTTCCCCCCAACCATGTTTCTGAGCAGCCGGACACGGTCCGGCCGGGTGGCGGGTGCGATGATGCCATCTGCCCCGAGCCTGACCGCGAGTCCTGCGATGCGCTCGGCAACACCGCCGTGGAAGAACTCTTCGGCCCCGGGATGGCTCATCTCCGCAACGATAAAACATTCACCCCCGTGCTGGTGGGCAGCGCTGATGCATGCTTCAGCCGAGTCGCTGCCGGTAAAGCCATGGCAGATGAGAGCAGAGAACCCGCACGAGAAGACCTCTCCGGCAATCAGGCTGTTCGTGTTCGGGATGTCAGCGACCTTGAAGTCGGCAATCAGCGGGAGGCCCGTCTCCGCGAGATCGCGGGCAATGGAGAGGCCGGACGCGAGGACAAGGGGATACCCTATCTTGATCGCATCGATGTGCGGGGCGCATAACGATGCAATGCGAAGTGCCTCGTCCCTTCCCTGGACGTCGAGCGCAAGGATAAGCCGGGTCATCGCGCGATCCGCTCCAGGACAGCCGCGACGAGCATCGGCAGGGTGATGGTGGCGTCGCCATAGACCGTCACTGCCTGCGCATCTTCGGTGATTTTTCCCCATGACCGTGCCTCATCCAGGGTTGCACCGGAAAGCCCTCCGAGGTCCGGCCGGTCCCCGGTCAGCTGCACGGCATACGTAAATCCCTGCGGGGTCATCAGCATGCTCTGGAGGATGAAGTTCTTCGGCACCCCGCCCCCGACAAGCAGCGCCCCTGCAGTCTCTGCGGTAAAACAGCGGTCGATCAGGCCTTTCATGTCGGAGCAGGCATCCACGGAGATCTTTCCTGCCTGGGAGTACAGCCAGCACTGGAGCCCGATCATCGAATCGGCCAGGGCCGGACAGTACACCGGAACCCCCTTCGCCGCTGCCGTAGCGAGGATACCGCGGTCAAGCCGCCGCCCGAGCAGTGCGAGGAGATCGGTGATGGGATAACTTCGTCCGGGATCAAGCGAGACAAGCGCTTCCTGCATGAATTCCTCGAACGCGATAAACGCCGTGTTCGGCAGATACACATCGTAAATGCGGTTGATCTCATCCTGCCTGAGCTCGATATCAGAGCAGGATGCAGAGCCGTGATAATGCCTGCACCCCAGGGCTTCGATGATATCATGGGTCAGGTTGGCACCGGTACTGACCAGGACATCGATATGCCCGCGGGAGAGGAGATCGTTCACGATACCCCCCATCCCTGCGGGGACCATCGCCCCGGCAAGCCCGAAAAACTTCACGGCCTTCCGGTCAGCAAGCATCCGTTCGTAGATATCGGCCGCCCGTGCAAGTGCACCCCCGTTGTACGCCCCTGCCCGCGCCAGTTCCTGCAGCAGCTCGTCCACGCTCATGCCGGGCCGCAATGACACCTGTTCTACGGGCTCCCTGCATTCCATGATAAGAACTGAGATCACTGATACGTTATAAGTGCGTCTCTGCCCGGGCTTACATCGCGGTGCGATCACTGGTTCGGGAGGAATCTTTTCGGTCCCCCGGCTCAGACACTATCACAGAATCCTCTCTGTACCATGTCAGCACCACCTTCAATGGACAAACGTATTGATACGTTCAGAGGAGCCTCCACTCACACGCTCAGGGATGCTCCAGGGCGCCGTCTTCTCTGCAGGGATTTCATCGACCCAATCCTGAGAAGCCTGGGTTGGGAGCCGGAACCACCGGAAGGAGGTGCAAAGAGGGATGCATGGGTCACCAGGGACGTGCCGTTTCGGATCGGCGGGCAGATGGAGCATATCGATTATGTCCTCCGGACCCGGAAAGGCGGAGTCCTTGCCATCAGGATCGCGGATCCCTCTCCGGAGGGGAAGGCCGCGCTCGATCTCCGCAGGTTTGCCTGGAATGCCGGGATGCAACTTGCCATCCTCACGAATTTTGCCGAATCAATCGTCTATGATGCGACAATTCCGGTGCGTTGCAGGGATGACGCAGCCACAGCGCTGATTGCAACGATCCCCGCTGACCAGTATGCAGCACAATGGGACCGGATCGCTGCCATGGCCTCCCGGGATGCTGTCCTGCAGGGATCCATCGAACGGTTCATCAGGGAGAGGAGGGGGAGCGAGTGGGCTGAGACCGGGGTCAGGCAGGTCCTTCGTGCGGACATCGAAGCATGGCGCCTCCTACTCGCCAAAAAAATCGCGCTCCGCAACCACGGGCTTTCTGCAGACACGATCAACGAGGCGGTCCACACGCTCATCACCGGGATCCTTTTTCTCCGTATCCTGGAAGACCGGGGGATCGGCCAGTACGGGACGCTCATGCGGGTTACCGAAGGGGGATCAGCCTGGGGAAGGCTCTGCGGACTCTTCAGGTATGCCGAGGATGAATACGGCGGAGGACTCTTCCGTTTCACAGAACGTGCAGGTACAGAAGCCTCAACTGATGTGCTGCTGCTTACCATCGATGTTGACGATGCGTCGGTGAAAACGATCATCACCCGGCTCTCCCCTCCGCAAAGCCCGTACGATTTTTCCGTCATCCCTTCCCTGACCCTCGCGGAGGTTTTCTCACCATTTCTCGGGAGTGTCGTCAGGATCACTGCCGGGCACCATGCCACAGTCGAGGAGCGCCCCGAACGATCCAAAGCCGGGGGCCATTCCGGTATCCCGCAGGAGGTTGCAGGGTATATGACAGAAAGCACCCTTTCCGTGCTGGTGAAAGGAAAGACTCCCCGGGAGATCGCAGCGCTCCACATACTTGATCCCGCGTGCGGGTCCGGCCTGTTCCTGGTCATGGCGTACGAATCCCTCCTCGACTGGCACCTGCAGTGGTACAGAGAAAACCTCGTGCCCTTGCTCCAAGGCAGGAATACTGCTCCCGACACTATCAGCGATCTCCTGCCAGGCAAGGGTGAAAACGGCGATGCGGATCTCCCGGTTCTCTGCTGCACGGGAGGCGGGGAAGATACGTCCAAAAAAGAGGTGCACTGGAACCTCTCCGCAGGTGAGAGATCACGGATTCTCAAGACCGCGATCTACGGGGTGGATATCGACCGGAGGGCGGTAGCAACAACGAAGCTGCTGCTCACCCTCATGTACATCGGGGACGGGGATCAGCAGGGAATCCCGCTCCCGGACCTGTCTGGCCCTATCCGGTGCGGAAATTCGCTCGTCGGCCTGGACATCTTTGACGACCCAGATGCCACGCTGCTCGATTTCCGTGCACGGGAACGGCTCCGGGCATTTGACTGGGAAGGTGCCTTCCCCCTGGTCATGGCAGCGGGAGGATTTTGCGCGATTATGGGCGATCTCCCCATGCTCCGCCGCGACTCGCTCAAAGGGGAGAAGGAGTATCTTGAGAAACGGTACATGACCTGGCCGGGCACAGCCGACCTGTATCACTGTTTCGTGGAAAAAGGGATCGCGCTGTTGAGGCCCGGGGGTCTTTTCTCAGCCCGCTTCCCTGATGCATGGATGAGGGCGGACAACGGAACGAAGCTCCGCACGTTCCTTGGGGGGATGGGGCTCTTGGAGATCATAGACTGTGCCGATCCGGAAACAAGGAGGGGGGACGTCGCGCAATTCTGTATCGTCAGGGTGGCAAAAGAGCCGCCTGCCCCCTTCCTTTCCGTGGTGCCGGGCAGGGTCCCGGAGACCGGGTCTTTTAAAGACCACCTGGAAATGCACCGGCATTCTGTCCCAGGGAGCAGGTTTGCACAGGGACCGTGGATTCTGTCGAACACAGGGGTGCAGGACCTGCTCAGGAAAGTGCGGAATTTGGGGACTCCGCTTGGGGAGTACGTCCTTGGGGGGGTGTACCCGGGGGTCAGGATCGATCCCCGCTCCCCCTTGCTCATCGACACCGGGACAAAAGAGAGGCTCATCGCAGAAAACCCAGGCGCAGCCGCGATCATCACGCCGTTTCTCTCCGAAGAAGAACTGGGACGATACCTGTCCCCTGCTGCCACCAGGCACCTGGTGGTCGTCCTCGACAAAACAGAAGCCAAAAAGTATCCGGCCGTGGTCAGGCACCTCCTGCGGGAGAAAGGAGCGACAGGAGACGTGCAACGTCACAGGAGGAGAGGGGGTGGGGAACCCACCACATCGGGTGCAGGCAGATGGTATGCATTCCCGGATACCGGGATCTCTCATGACTTGTTTGCAAAGCCAAAAATCATCTTCCCGGAAATTGCCGGAGAAGCAGGATTTACCCTGGATATGGCAGGCCATTACTGCCCTGACACCTGCCGGATCATCAGCACCTCATCCCTCTACCTGCTGGGGATCCTGAACTCACGGCTCACCTGGTTTTTCATCAGGCAGACCCTGCCGCAGGTCAGGGGAGACTGCCGGAAATTGTCCGGCCCCCAATTCGAAAATATCCCCGTCTTTGTCCCCGACTTTGAAGACCCGGATGATACCGGGCGGCACGATGCACTCGAAGCCCTGGTGCAGCAGATGCTCACCCTGCAGGAACGATCCGCCAGGACGAACGACAGCGGGGATGTTCAACGCTACCGGCTGCAGATCGCAGAACTGGACCGCCGGATTGATGCGATCGTCTATGACCTGTATGGTCTGACCCCGGATGAGATCAGGATCGTGGAAGATGCGAGTGCACGCGATGCGACATCCGGTTGATCACGAGCGTTCTCGGCGCTCTCCCGTGTCCGGCTGACCCCGGCAGAGCGGTTTTGCAAGGTGTCGACGGGCAGAAGGCGGGACCTCGTACCAGCCGGGTTTCAGATCCCTGGGGACGTGGATGAGATCCGGCTCCTGCTCCCGTGCACCGCAAGCCCTGCATTTGTACCCTTTCTCCTTCCCGGCACTTGTCATCCGTTTCCCGCAGGAGCTGCAGAAAGGCGTCCTCCGTTCCGTCAGGGAAATGACCGAGAGGATCCCTGTCTTCTCGAGGTTTATACTGCCTCCCTTATAGCTCCCCGCAACCATCACCTCGTCGCCTGGGCGGAGCATCCGTATCATGTCACGGAATCCCTTTGTCGGCTCGTACGCCATGCACCGGATCAGACTGCCTCCACCCGACAGCATGAACGAGACATGCCCGCCACACCTGGTGACTGGGACCGTGGCTACTATCCCCCTGAGGAGGTAGGATCTTCCTGGTGCAAGGTTGCCGATTGTCCCTCTCACCAGGTGGGCATCGGTCCCCTGGTTTGTCGTAAAAACCCGTTCCCGCTCCGGCTCTTCCGAAACCACCATGTTCCGTGCCCGGAGCACCCACTCCCTTGATACCCCCCGGATACCGAAGAGCACAGGGTCCGGGGTGTGCGGGACACAGACCACAACATCGTTCTGCCTGTCCACAGTGTCCCAGGTGAAGGGAAAGGTCTCCTGTTCTGCGGAAAAAAGACTCTCCCTGTCGACGTCCCGGTTGGACCCCCACCGTTCAGGCCTGCGGTACACAAGAACTTCGGAGGTTTTATCTTCCATACGGCTGGCAACCGCAGCAGCAGCACCGATCAGCCCCCTCCCGTTCTTGTACCCCCTGAAGAGAGCCCCGGCTTTGGTGAGAAGAGCAATCGCTTCTTCTCTCTCGCAGAAATCTGTGACCGCTTTTGTATAGAATTCTTCAGGCAGCGCCTCTTCTGCAACCACCACCCCAGGATTGGTATCTGTGCAGGAAAAATCCGCCATCTCCTCAACGATAGCGCATGCCATGGAGAATGCGGTGTTGGGATCACCCTGGAGATCAAGGCATATTGCTGCATTCCCCCGGGTTTTGTGGATCACATTGGGGTTCAGCCTGACAAGGACCGCGTCCCGCAGCACCATCCCTGCATCGGAAAGCCGGTCGGCAAGAACCGCCCCAAGGTACGTGGTGCACATCCCTGCCGGCGAATCCGTATCGTCGATTCCGATCCGCATGTATGCACTACTATTAATAGTCTGCCCTGCTATATCCATTCGTAACGAACCATGTCCCAGGATCGCCTCCTCCAGATGGTGGTATCGGTATTGCTTATGGCAGGGTTCCGGGTCACGGAGCGTTTCTCCATGCGACCCCGGAGCTTTGACCTGATCGCAGGAAGGAAAGAGACCCTTCTGGTGATCAAGGTAGTCTCCCATATCGATAGTGTCAGCGAAGAGACGGCCCGGGACCTCGATCATATTGCACGATCGCTCCGAGGATCTCCCCTGATAATCGGTGAACGGGCCCGTGATGCCGAGCTCGAACGGGGAGCCGTGTACGTGAGGTATGGCATATACGCGGTCAGCGCCTCGACGCTCTATGACGCATTCGTCGAGAACAATCCGCCTCTCATATATGCATCTCCGGGCGGACTGTACGTGAATATCAACGGCCAGGTGCTCCGCGAGCAGCGGGAGAAGCACAACCTCTCCCTTGGCGACCTCGGCAACCTTCTCGGGGTTTCCCGCAGGGCTATCAGCAAGTACGAGAGCGGCATGGGGACCACGCTCGACATCGCGCTCCGGATTGAGGAGATCTTTGATGCAGCGCTTGTCAGGTCGATCGACCTTCTCACCTACGAGTCCCACTTCTCGGAGGAGTCAGAGCAGGGGAAGGAGGAGGTCCCGATGAGTTTCCTCGAACGGATAGGCATGAAGCTCCATGCCATGCACCGGGCCCCGTTCCAGGCCCTGATCGAATTTTCCGATCATACGATCCTCACCGGGTACGGCACGTCAGACAAGGTGGTCAGGCGAGCTGCACTTATCGGGAATATCTCGCAGGTCACCGGGACCCATGCGATGTGCGTGCTCACCGATTATCACAAGCAGAAGAAGATTGGCAGCACCCTGGTGATTGGTGAAGAGCGGCTCTATTCAGTTACAGACGGTGAAGAACTGATCGAGATGATCGATAAGTAATAAATTTTATATAGAACCACAAACCAATTTTATCGCTACAAGTGGTGAATATCTATGGCACAGCAGCTTGGAGGACAACCGATCCTTATTCTGAAAGAAGGCAGTTCACGAACCCGTGGACGTGATGCACAGGGGATGAATATCACCGCCGCAAAGGCCGTTGCAAGCGCAGTACGGACCACGCTCGGGCCAAAGGGCATGGACAAGATGCTTGTTGACACGATCGGCGATGTCGTTATTACCAACGACGGGGTGACCATCCTCAAGGAGATGGACATCGAGCACCCGGCAGCAAAGATGATGGTGGAGATCGCAAAGACCCAGGACGATGAAGTCGGCGACGGGACCACCACCGCAGTCGTCATTGCCGGGGAACTGCTGAAGCGGGCGGAAGACCTGCTGGAGCAGGACGTGCACCCGACCGTGATCGCGCAGGGATACCGCCAGGCCGCTGAGAAGGCCCAGGAGATCCTGAAGAACATCGCGATCACCATCAAGCCGACCGATGCAGCGATGCTGAGAAAGATCGCAGAGACCGCCATGACCGGCAAGGGTGCAGAGGCATCAAAAGAGAAGCTCTGTGACCTCGTGGTCAAGGCAGTCATGATGGTCGCTGACGATGACGGGACAGTCGACAAGGACAACATCAAGGTGGAGAAGAAGGTCGGAGGATCCATCGACAACTCAGAAATCGTCGAAGGAGTGCTCATCGACAAGGAACGGGTCCACCCGGCAATGCCAAAGGTCGTGAAGGGCGCAAAGATCCTCCTCCTGAACGCAGCAGTCGAGTTCAAGAAGACCGAGGTCGATGCCGAGATCAACATCACGAGCCCGGACCAGCTCCAGGCGTTCCTCGATGAAGAAGAGCGGATGATCAAGAACATTGTCGACAAAATCGTGGCATCCGGTGCCAATGTCCTCTTCTGCCAGAAAGGAATCGACGATATCGCACAGCACTACCTGGCCAAGGCCGGTATCTTTGCGACCCGGCGGGTCAAGAAGAGCGACATGGAGAAACTTGCCCGGGCAACCGGCGGAAGCCTTGTCTCGAGCATTGATGCCATATCAAAAGAAGAGCTCGGGTACGCAGGGCTTGTCGAGGAGAAGAAAGTCTCCGGCGAAGAGATGATCTTTGTGGTCGAGTGCAAGAACCCGAAAGCAGTCTCCCTGATCGTCCGTGGCGGAACCGAGCACGTGGTGGACGAGATCGAGCGTGCCGTCGAAGATGCACTCCGTGTCGTGGGCGTCGTCTTTGAGGACAAGAAACTGGTTGCAGGTGGTGGATCCCCTGAGATCGAACTCTCTCTCCGTCTCCGCGAATACGCGGCAAGTGTCGGCGGGCGTGCACAGCTCGCGATCGAGGCATTTGCAAGCGCACTCGAGATCATCCCGCGGACCCTTGCCGAGAATGCAGGACTTGACCCTATCGACATGCTGGTAGAGCTCCGTGCAGCCCATGAGAAGGGCAAGAAGACCGTAGGGCTGAACGTATTCGAAGGCAAGGCCGAGGACATGCTCAAAGCCGGTGTTGTCGAACCCCTCCGGGTCAAGACCCAGGCAATCTCAAGTGCTGCAGAAGCAGCTATCATGATCCTGCGCATCGATGACGTCATCGCCGCATCCAAGAGTGCAGCCCCCCAGGGACCCCCGGGCGGCATGGAAGGCATGGGCGGCATGGGTGGCATGGGCGGAATGGGCGGCATGGGCGACTATTAAGCCCGGCTCCCCCCTTCCCCAACACCCCCCCGAAATACCCTCCTTTTTTACAATGAAACGTACATGAGAATGTAACGACCGGGTCTTGTGTCCATTTCATTCTGTTATGGCTGTGTTATGCAGGGAATCCTCCTGGTTTTGTTCACGGTCTCTCCCGTGACTCTGGAACCAGAGAATGCCCGGCATCAGCACCCATGGGGCAGCGGGTGCTCTTTTACATGGACTACTTTCTTATAGCCCCCGCGGGAATGATCATGCATGACGGACTGGTTCATTTTCATGACATACCTGACGACCTGCTACCACTGCCATAAGAAGGCGGATCAGATCATCAAGGCCGTCCCCTACCAGTCCCAGGTCATCTGCGATAACTGTGGTGCCACCCGGGTCTTTATCCCGAGGCGAGAGGAGGTCGCACAGCAAGGAAGTTTCACGAAAATCGGCTGCTATGATCTCTGGAACCTCGTTACCGATGCGTCCTGCCGCAATTGCCGGACGACCGGTCCCCATGACCTTACCATCGGATGCAATCATTTCACTGCACGGTGCAGGAACTGCGGGTTCACCCACTTCTACAAGTTTGATCTGGAATACATAGCAAAATTCCCGGTTGAAGAGAAGGATGAATCAATCTCTTAAAACAAAACAACCGGCTCCTTACCGGGATTCTCCCTCCCGGCAGGAAAGGAGCGTGCCGCCAAAAAACCTTTTTTTCCTCTGCCCCGGTTCTTCGATCGCTCTACCAGAACAGAATGCAACAGGACCCGCCAATACCCTGCCGGAGCAAAGAACCCGGGTGAATCGTCTTCTCACCAGGGATCCTGAGGCATCTGCTCACTGAGGAGAGGTAACCTGGGAAGATGCAGTCCCGTGCGCGGTTGTTGACGATAACCTGGCATCTGATCCAGGGAAAGGTGGGGTTTGTTACCCCTGTCAGGGACTATTTCTCTTCCCGTTCCATCGAGATTGCTTTTTTCGGGCACTCATTTGCACAGATCCCGCACCCCTTGCAGAAATCGAGATCGACCTCGAGCTCCTCGCTGATTGCCGCATCAGGGCAGAACATGGCACAGATGCCACAGGCATTGCACAGGTCCTTGTTCACCACGGGTTTGAAGACCCGCCAGGACCCGGTCTTTCCCGAAGCCCCCTTGAGCGGTCTGCTCATCGCCGGCCGGGTGCTCATAGCACCAGCTCCTGGAAGGCAGCTTCTGCCGCCCGGACATTCCTCTCATCGGTAAACATCTCCCGAATCGCCTTTTTTGCTGAATCGACGGAGGTGATCCCCATCTTGGCAAGCGCCCCGAGTACCGGGGTGTTCAGGATAGGACTCCCTGCAACGACCAGCTTCTCCCGGAGTGCAATCCCAGTGAGGTCGATGGCATAGGCAGGGGCGCCCTGTATCTTCTCGCTGTTGACGCCGTTGATCAGGACCTTTCCTCCTGCTTTCAGGCCATGGAGGACATCCACGACCTCCATCACACTCGGATCCAGCACAACGACCAGGTCAGGATTCCTTATCTGGCTGTAGACCCGGATCGGCCGGTCATCGATCCGGACATAGGAGACGACCGGAGCGCCACGGCGCTCCGCTCCATAGAACGGGCATGCCGTGGCATATTTTCCATCCCGGAATGCCGCGAGCGCGATGAGGCGTGCCGCGGTGACCCCGCCCTGTCCGCCCCGGGAGTGGATCCGTATCTCATACATTGCGGTTCACCCCGAACCAGGACTCGCTTCCGGGTCTCCGGTCCCTCATGAATCCGGCGATATCATCAAAGGTGACCTCCTGTCCGCCGAGACCCGCGATCACGCTGTAGGGTTCGACACGGGACTTGGCCATCAGCGAATGGGCGAGGACGCCCCCAAAACCAAACGAGTAATCGCGATCGATGACGACGACGTCCCGGCCGGCGAGGTCGAAATCCGGGAACGGGCGGAGCCAGCGGACGCGGAGGGATCCCGCTTTCATTCCTTCGTTTCGCAGGAGATCGACTGCCACCTCAGCCTCCTTCCCAAGCGTTCCCATCGCAATCACCACCACATCGGCATCTTCGTACCGGTACTCCTCCGCGACCCCGTAGTTCCTGCCGAACCGTTCGGCAAAATCCCTCTCGGTCTCTGCAATGACCCGTCGTGATCGCCGCATTGACTCCTCCATCTCCCACCGGAACCGGAAGTGCTCATCAGGGCCGGTCAGCGTCCCGTAGCCGGCAGGGTTCGCGACATCGATCGCATGGGGGAGATTGAGCGGGGGGATAAAGTCTCCGGGAGTGACCGTCTCGAGCGACTGCATGGAGTGCGACAGGACAAATCCGTCCAGGTTGACCATCACAGGAAGGAGGACGTCTGCATGCTCAGCGATCCTGAACGCCATGAGGGTGGTATCATACGCCTCCTGGACCGTGCTGACATAGACCTGGAGCCAGCCGGTATCCCGCTCCTGGAACGCATCGGTATGCTCGGCCCAGACATTCCAGCCGGGCCCGATCGCGCGGTTCACGTTCGCCATCACGATCGGGAGCCTGGCGCCTGCTGCCCAGTTGACCATCTCGTGCATGTAGAGGAGCCCTTGGGAACTGGTCGCAGTGAACGTCCGGGCACCCGTGACACTCGCTCCGATACAGGCCGCCATCGCGGAGTGCTCGCTCTCCACAGGGATGTAGCGGCTGTCCAGTTCCCCTGAGGTGACGTACTCGGCGATCTGCTCGACGATCTCGGTCTGCGGGGTGATCGGGTATGCCGCGATGACCTCCGGCCTGACCTGCTTTACCGCTGCGGCGACCGCCTTGTTCCCGGTCGCAATCGTCAGCATATTCCCTCAGCCTCCCGCTGCAGGTGCTTTGCCCGCTCGTCTGCCTGCGATTTCAGGGCATCGATGGCTTTCTGGGCAATCCCCTTGAACCGGCCCTGGCCTGCCAGGTACTCCTCGAGCGGTACCGGTTTGATCATTGCCGCCTTGGAAGGACCGTTGATGGTGACCTTTCCATACTCCCTTTCGTACAGGATCCAGATGCCGGATCGTACCGCGAGTTTTCCCATCTCGACAGTCTTTTCAGAAGAGAAGCGCCAACCGGGCGGACAGGGGGCAAGGACATGGATGAACTTGGAGCCCCTGAACGAGAGCGCTTTTCCCACCTTCTTGAAGAGGTCCTGGGGATATGCCGCACAGGCTGTTGCGAGATACGATGGATTGTGGGCGGCAACGATGGCATCGAGATCCTTTTTCGCGTGGATCTTTCCTCCCGGGGTGGTGGTGGTCCGGGCACCGACCGGTGTCGAGCCGGATCGCTGCATACCGGTGTTGCCGTATGCCTCGTTGTCATAGCAGATGTACAGGAAATCGGTCTCCCGTTCGAATGCACCCGAGAGCGCCTGGATGCCGATGTCGACCGTCCCGCCATCACCGGCATACACGATCACGTTGGTCTTCTTCCCGGCTTTCTGGAACGCTTCGCTCATTCCCGATGCACAAGCCGCAGCGGAAGCGAACGCCACGTTGTACACGGGAACATTCAGCGCGGTATTGGGATAGATGCCCTGGATGACACTGGTGCAGCAGGCAGGGACGACAAGCACCGTATCAGGTCCTGCTGCCTTGAGGACATACCGGAGAATGAGTGAGGAGGGGCAGCCTGCACACGCCGATGTGCACTTCAGTACATACTCCTCTTTTGGGATCTCGGTCATGGAAAATCGTGAGAAACGTTAGCCTTCAATCAGTAATAAGGGGTATTATTCGGGTGAATCCGGGCGTCTTACTCCAGCGGTTCGACACGATAGCCGTGCTTCCCCAGCGTCTCTTTGACCGCGGCATCATCCCCCCCTGCCGGGATCTTCTGCCATGCCGATGCAAGATCGGGATCGCTGGTCACAAGGCTCCTTCTTCCTTTCACATACCCAGCCTCCAGGCCTTCGCGGTCATAGATCAGCATCGTCCGGCACCTGAATTCACGGCAGAGCCGGGGCCGGGTCCCGTGGATGGTGCAGGTGAAAAGCCCTGCAGCATCCTTCCTGAGGAACGGGCACCAGGAGGGATCCCTCTCCCCCGATGAGAAGAGATCCCGGAACTGCGGAAGGACAAAGACGGGGACCAGTTCGCCGGTGACTGCATCGCGGCAGTAATGGTGTGCAGAAGAGATGCTCCGCTCGATCCGGATATGCCTCCCCAGACTCATGCAGCATTTTCCGCACCTTGTGCAGATGAACTCTGCCATTCAATAGGGATCTTGCACCTGAGCTGTAATGAAGATGGACGGCAGGTCAGGGCAGCACGGAATGATGAGGACAGGTGAGGGGGACTGCCGCCCTTCAGGCAGGTCAGGGGCCCTGGTCCGGGGATACTTTTGGCGTACGTTCCAGGTCACGGACCACCCGTTCAAGGAGAGCATGATGCTCCCGGAGCCGCACGAGAAATGCCTCTCTCCTCCCCCCCAGAGGCAGCGGGAGAAACGAGATTCCGCAGTCCACGTCCCACAGGATGAGCCCTTCAGGAGCTGCAGGGGAGAGCGGAGCAGGTCGTTCCCCTTCAAGCCTGAGCAAAATTGCCTCCTCTCCCTCCTCCCCTGCGCCAACAGCCCTGAGTGATGCGGCTATGAGCCGGACCATGTTCCAGAGGAAACTGTCACCGGTCACCTCGAAGATGCAGGTGCCTTGTTCACACCAGACCCTCGCTGAAAGGATCGTCCGCTCCGGGTTTCGCTCACTGGTCCTGGAGAAGCAGGAGAAATCGTGGGTCCCGATAAAAAGCCGGGCAGCCGAATCCATGGCCCTGCCATCCAGGGCAGATGTCCCGAAATAATACCGGTAGGTCCTGCTTTTTGCGTCGTAACGGGGGTTGAAGGCTGGATCCACTCGTGCATATCCGGTGACCCAGCAGTCTGCGGGAAGCTGCCAGTTCAGGGCAGCGAGTGCCCTTGAGGGGTAGGAGGTAAAAAAAGCAAAGATCTGCGCCCTCGCATGGACCCCCCGGTCCGTCCTCCCTGCGGCAGAGAACCCGGCGCTCCGGTGATCTGAAAAGAGGCCGAGCCGTATGCAGGTGGAGACAAACGCTCCCTCCACGGTTCGCTCCTCAGCCTGCATCTGTGATCCATAGAACCGGTCGCCAAGATAGGCGATCCTGCACGCCAGTCTTACCGGTGGGAGATCCGGCGCCTGAATTTCTTCCATGTATTCCTGATCGTCTGGCGGGTGTAACTGGGAAGGGGAGTCATCTTCCCTGCCGCGCTGGTCCTGCCTGCCCGTATCGCAGCGAGGATCGACTGGCAATCCCTCTCTGCATCCACGTTCGTCCTGCCAAAGCCGACATACCGGGAGTGGTGTGCATCGGACCCTCCGACACAGGGCTTTCCTATCCGCCGTGCAATCCGTGCTGCCTTGAGGTTTGCCGAGCCGACGATGTACCGGCTGTTGAAGACCTCGATGGCATCAACCGAATACAATGCAGAACGGAGTTTTCTCCCGACTCCGTGCCGCCAGATGTGATAGGGGTGGGGAAGGATGAGGACAGCCCCCATGCCTCTTGCGAGTGCGATGGTCTCAAGCACATCAAGCCCGGAGGGGATCTTCTCAGTGACCCCGAGTGCAATCAGGTGCCCCTGCCGGGTCGAGATCTCGATCCCCGGAATGATGACGATGCTCGCAGGGATCCCGAGTGCGACGATTGCACCTTCGACGGTATCATGGTCCGTGATCGCGATGGCGTCAAGCCCGGTTGCTTCCGCCCTGCGTATCATCTCCTCCGGAGTGCTCTCCCCGTCGCGTGAAAAGCTGGTGTGAACATGGAGGTCGCAGGAAAGCATGGTATCATATGACTTTTTATCTCACTGGTAATAAGGAAACTTATGCGCATCCTCCTCCCTACCGGTTCGGCAACTTTTGAGATAGTGAAGAAGGCAGCTGAGGGGATGGATGCAGCGGTTGTCGTCACCGGAGAGATCGCCTCCTTCCTCACCCCCTCACATCTGGAACGGCTCCTTTGTGAAGACCGCTACGACCTGGTGCTCGTCCCGGGGATGTGCACCGCGTCATTCGCCGAAATTGAGCAGAGAACCGGGGTCCCCATCTACCGGGGCCCGCGGCATGCCGCTGATCTCGCCTGTATCCTGCCTCTCCTCGGCAAGGTCACCTTCTCCCGGACGGTTCCCGCAGATGATCTCCTGGCGTCAGAGCGGCTGGCCGAAGCAATGGAGGCTGTTGCCCGGAAGGAGGAGGAGGCAGAGGGAGAGTACCTTATCCGGGGGGTGAAGATCGGGGGCAATGCACGGATGAAAGTCCTTGCCGAGATCATGGACGCCCACAAGGAGGAGGATATCCGGACAAAGGTTCTTCTCTCTTTTTTATCGGGTGCGGACATCGTGGACCTGGGATTTGGATTTGATGCGACTCCCGAAGATGTGAAGCGGGTCTTTTCAGCACTGGAAGATATCCCCGGACCCCTCGCCATCGATACCCAGGACCCCGTCCTTCTTGCTGCGGGGCTCATACGGGCCGACCTGGTGCTCTCCCTCTCGGACCAGAATATCGCGCAGGTTGGATCCCTTGTTGCCCGCTCTGGTGCGGGTGCCGTGGTGGTGCCAGGGCAGCACTCCCTCGAGGAGAATATCAGGCTGGCGGAATCTGCCGGGATATCCTGCATCATCGCAGACCCACTCATCACTCCGGTTGGCTCAGGGCTGGTCCCCTCCCTCATGCAGTTCCGAAATACCGGCTACCCGCTCTTCTTCGGGGCAGGGAATGTCACCGAACTCCTCGATGCCGATTCGATTGGGGTGAACGCACTCCTTGCGGGGATGGCAATGGAGGTGAAGGCATCGGTGCTCTTTACCAGTGAGCATTCGGACAAGACCCGGGGGGCAGTCAGGGAGATGCGGCGGGCGACAGAGATGATGGTGCTTGCAGCGGAACGGCCCTATCCAAAGGACCTCGGGATTGACCTTCTCGTACTCAAGGAAAAACGGAGAAGGAGAGAGCCTCCTCTGAACTACAGGGAAGAGATCCCTGCCGGGGAGATGCCACAGGAGATCACGTACGATCCCTGCGGAAATTTCCGTATCGGGATCGAAGGAAACGAGATCGTTGCGGAGATCAACGGAAGAGCGTACCGGGGGAGTTCGTGGACAGGGGTCTTCTCTGCAATACAGGAACACGGGCAGGTATCCCGCCTTGACCATGCCGCGTACCTTGGCGCCGAACTGTACAAGGCGGAACTCGCCATCAGGTTCGGGAGGAGTTTTGAACAGGACGGTCCCTTCTGAAACCGGGTGTCCTGACCCCTGGTTTAATCTCTCCCCTGTCCCTAGCTTAGGGCAGGATATGCGTATCAGGGGAATACGAAAGGACCTGCTCACCCTTCTGCTCCAGCTCGGGAGAGAGCAGCACCCGGACGAGTTTGCCGGCCTCCTGCTCGAACAGGACGGTGTCATCGAAGAGATCAATCTGCTGCCTGGCACGACCAGCAACGAGTATTCTGCAAGTCTTTTCCTGGACATGATGCCGCTTGACACCCACATGGCTGGGAGCGTCCATTCCCATCCCAATGGCGTCATCTTTCCTTCAGAGGCGGATCTCGGGTTCTTCCCACGGACCGGGAGATACCACATCATCGTGGGATTCCCCTACGAAGAGCCCGACTGGCGCTGTTTTTCTGCAAACGGCACACCAATTGATCTCGGGGTGATCGAATGAAGCGGGTCGTTGCCACGGGAACCTTTGACCTGCTGCACCCCGGGCATCTCTATTATCTCGAACAATCGCGATCGCTTGGCGATGAGCTGTATGTGATCGTTGCACGGGACGCAAACGTCCGGCATAAGCCAAAACCGGTCATCAATGAAGACCAGCGACTGAAGATGGTCGCAGCGCTCAAACCGGTCGACCATGCTGTACTCGGCGACCTGCATGACATGTTCCGGCCGATCCGCGAGATCAAGCCCGCGATCATCACCATCGGGTTCAACCAGCATTTCACCGAAGATAAGATCAAGGGAGATCTCCTTGCAAGGGATATCAATGCAGAGGTGGTGCGAATAGGCCAGTATCCCGGGGACTCCTGTTCCAGCACGAGCCGGATAATACGGAAAATACTGGGGCAGTACAAGGAACAGTAAGTGGATTTGGGAAAGGACAGGGCGGGCTCCCGAAACGATTCATTGCCGGTCACAAAAAGTGCTGCCGGGAAAGAGACTGCGGAGTTTTCTGAAATGCAGATTTCATCTGCGTGTGTTTTCGTGAAGAACCGCTCACGGTCTGCTTGAGAGGCCCCCTTGCGGTTACACCGGTTGCCAAACCTTCACCGCGGCAATCAGACGCAATCGATACTCACTCCAGCCACGCACCTGAAGGTTCGCTCGAACCTACCATTTGTGCAGGGCAGAGGACCGGGGCAGATCACTGCTCCCTGAAAAACGGGCATCTCTCTTTCAGGCAGTCGCGGTTCTGTTCCGAAAACCGGCAGTGTATATCACCCGGCTCCGGGAGTCGGATCCCAATCTCCTGCGAGAGGAACCTGATCGCCTCTTTCAGTGCCAGGTACGTATTCCTTTTACAGCACCGGGGGCCGCCATGAAGGGCGATCTTCTCGAGGGCCCGTGCGGTCATGAGGTTGGCCATGCGCCACTCATCGTGCGATTGCGGTGTTGCACCGGTGACAATGCTGATGAAGATCCCGGTCCCGACTGCTGCACCACAGTCGCCAAGGAGACCGCAGGACCCGCCTTTTACCATACCAGCCCGGTGCCTGGCATTTCTTATTCCCCGTTCCTTCTTTCCCGGTTCTTTGGTATGGTTGTAGAGGGCAGCGATCAGGACTGCAGGCACCAGGAAATGGTGCTCCGGCCCGTGCATCTTCATCGAGGGGGTTGAGAATATTTGTTCGGTGAGAATGAACGGGTTGTCCTCAGTGCTTTTCAGGCAGATCACCTCGATCAGGTCTTCGGTGTCCAGCCGGTGGCAGCGGTCGCAGATATAATGGCCGTTCACGCAGCGGGTGGTGGTCATGGACTTCTGCCGGCAGTAGGCGCACTCCATCTCGTGAGGCTCGTCAAGGTATTCGAGATCAGCGCCGCAGACCAGGCAACCGGATGGGGCAGGGGACATGTGGTAGCAATCGGATGGGAGAGAGAAAAGGGTTCGGGTGGAGAATACCATGACAATGAGGAAGGATCAGGTTCACTGGTGCAATTAATGAGCGTATCCTTTTTCAGATACGAATCTACATAATCGTTAACCTTAACTCACACCGGTTCTCTACGATTTATAAAAGTCTTCATATGCTTTTTAGTAGTATATTCACTCTCGCCATCATACATTTCATCCTGAAGGGGTATCTGGCTTGAATAATGACAATAAAAACGACACGGCATATCATTTTATGCTCATTGTCTTTCACGATACTAGAAAGATGGTCCAATCTGTTGGTCTCGATACTATTAAACTTATTTTAGAGATGAAGATTAAACATACTATTGGATTGGCTGATCTGTAATGAACAAGAAAGCATTTATCACCGGAATTACTGGCCAGGACGGGTCGTACCTGACCGAGCTGTTACTATCCAAAGGATACGAAGTCCATGGTCTGATACGCCGTTCCTCAACGTTCAATACAAGCCGGATTGATCATATCTACGTCGACCCTCATAAGAAAGGTGCACAGCTGTTCCTGCACTTTGGGGATCTGTCAGACAACGAGATGATTTCCAATGTTATATACAATATCTGCCCTGACGAAATATACCATCTCGGTGCACAGAGTCATGTCAGGGTGAGTTTCGATACACCGGAATATACAGGAAATGTCACGGGTATCGGTACCACTCGTATCCTTGAATCCATTCGGTTTCGATGCACCAAAGGCATAAAGTTCTATCAGGCATCATCGAGCGAAATGTTCGGTTCAGCCCCACCCCCTCAAAGTGAAGAGACACCGTTCCAACCGAGGAGCCCCTATGCCTGTGCCAAACTCTATGCCTACTGGATGACCCTGAACTACCGTAAGGGGTACGACCTTTTTGCTTCCAATGGTATCCTGTTCAACCATGAATCTCCAAGAAGAGGTGAGACCTTCGTCACCCGCAAGATTACCCGAGGAATAGCCCGGATTCTTTCGAAGAAAGATAAGTGCTTGTATCTCGGGAACCTGGATGCAAGGAGGGACTGGGGGTATGCACCCGAATACGTGGAATGTATGTGGAAGATCCTCCAGCAGGATACTCCCGGGGACTTTGTGATTGGGACTGGGGAGACCCACTCGGTGAAAGAGTTCCTCGAGGCAGCATTTTCATATATTGGTCTGACTGTTGAGGACTATGTCCGGATTGATCCTCGCTACTTCAGGCCGACAGAAGTGGAAGTCCTGATAGCCGATCCCTCACGGGCTGAACGGGCACTCGGCTGGAAACCTCGTATAAAATTCTCGGATTTGGTGAAGATCATGGTAGACGCGGATCTCCGAGATGCTGGAATTACTCCCCCTGGTGAAGGAGATGATATCCTTGCCAGGGTATATTCTAAACGATGGTGGAAGGTGGATTAGTATATGGGGTTCTGGGACAGAAAACAGATACTTATCACAGGTGGGGCGGGTTTTCTTGGCTCCCACCTCCTAGAGGAACTGCGGAGGAGAGGGGTAAAATACCCTCAGCTCCGGATCCCACGGAGCAGGGATACCGATCTACGGAAGTGGGAGGATTGTGTAAGGGCTGTGGCCGGGCAGGACATCGTGATACATCTGGCTGCCAAGGTGGGGGGGATTGGATTTAACCGGGGGAATCCAGCCACCCTCTTCTACGATAACGCCCTCATGGGAATCCAGATCATCGAAGCCGCCAGGCAGGCGGGGGTTGAAAAATGTGTCATTATCGGAACGGTATGTGCGTACCCAAAATTCACCCCGGTCCCATTCAGAGAAGATGATCTCTGGAACGGGTATCCTGAAGAGACCAATGCACCCTACGGCCTTGCCAAGAAGATGCTCCTTGTCCAGACCAAGGCCTATCGCGAACAATACGGATTCAATGCAACCTACCTCCTTCCTGTCAACCTTTACGGACCGCGGGACAATTTTGACCCGGATAGTTCACATGTCATCCCCGCTCTCATCAGGAAATTTGTCGAGGCGGTGGATGAGGGACGGGATACTGTTGAGGTCTGGGGGACAGGATCTGCCTCAAGAGAGTTCATATACGTGAAAGATGCTGCCCGTGGGATCGCACTGGCCACTGAGCAGTATAATGGCCCTGATCCAGTGAACCTTGGTTCAGGCAGGGAGATCCAGATCAAGGAGCTTGTATATTTAATCGCCAACCTGACCGGATTTGAGGGAACCCTCGCTTGGGATCCTTCAAAGCCCGATGGTCAGCCTCGGCGATGTCTTGACATCTCTCGGGCAAAGAAGGAATTCGGCTTCGAGGCTACGATGGAATTCCGCGAAGGGTTGAAAGAGACAATCGAGTGGTATCGGGAAAAGCGGAAGGAGGAAATTCGTTAAGCTAATAATCAAAAATCTTCAGTGTAAACACTTATTTCGTAAATTCTATAATGAAAAATAACCACGTAGGGCCACCCTATTAAATAAAATAGGAAAAAAAGAGAGCATTAAGAGAAGTTGTTTCCTTTTTTTAAAAACACTGGTTTGAATATTTTTTAAGATTTTACGTGCTTCAAAATTATTTCCAATGTAAAGGTGAGATGCAGCCCGATAAATCTCTTTTCTTGCCAAATATTCCTCCAAGTCGGGCGAAAAAACATCAGATACCATATTATTTTTTAATGCATTCCGAGCAAATACCACAAAAGGTTCCTGGGTAAGTGATGGTTTTCCACATACGCGATTTTTAGCATCCCAATGATAAATAGCCCCAACTTCCCAGCTGAATGCAATGGGATACTTGAGCGCAATTTTTCCAAATAAATCAATATCTTCTCCCCACCAGGCACCTTCAGGAAACCCCCCAAATTCGTTAAAAATATCTTTTGGAATTCCTATTGAAGAAGAATTCATAGGGGAGTCCCCTAATGCGGCGGATTTGAAATAATTGGGGATCAATCCCTCCCAAGGATAGGCTGGTATTGCCCTGTATCGTGCTGGCCTGATTTTTTCGCCAGATTCAAGGATGCTGTATGCAGTCGTGAATGCTCTTGCATCAGGGTAGTTATTCCGCAACCGTAAGAGCGTTTGAAGATGGTTAGGGAACCACTCGTCATCAGCGTCAAGAAATGCAAGAAAATCTGCTCCGGCCTTCTTTACGCCATTATTGCGGGCGGCGGATACTCCTTGGTTTTTTTGCGAGAAGAGGCGGATCCGGTTATCGTGAAAGGATTTCACTACATCACTGCTTCCATCAAGAGAACCATCGTCGATGACAATTATTTCAAAATCCCTGATAGTCTGTTCAAGCACCGATTGAATAGTCCTGCCAATATAATTCTTTTTATTATAGAGCGGAATAATTACCGAGACAAGAACCATTAATTTTATATTCAATCTTCTCTATCAAATGTTTAATCCTACTAACAAGCTGAGTAATTAAAAACAAATCAAAAAAATTTTTTGACTTTCTTCAAATCCCAAAGAAATAAGTCAATTGTTATTTTCGGATTAATTTTCACGGAACGGAAGAGATATTTCAGTCCCTTAATCAGTTTCCACTGAAAAATATGACCTCTGGCTGCGAAGTAATTGATAGAACTGTAATATTGCGATTTCTTTGACGATATTTTTTGTGTGGCTGTTTCATCTGAAAAGAGTTTGTTGAGGATATAGGTATGTTCATCAATATAATCCAGATATCGAGACTTACTTTTTATTTCTGGATACATCCTTGCACAGGCAAGATATTCGTGAATGTGTTTGATAGTGTGATTCAGACCAATTCTCACCCAGTAATCATGATCCATCCCGAGATTGAGGGTCTCATCGAATAAACCGATCTCTTTGATAACGGTCCCTCTGATGAATGTGGCTGGTTGGGGGATGTAGAGGATCCATGAAAGTAACCGGTCGTAGTCAAAATCGTCATTGTCCACCCTTTCTATAATATCCCCGCTTTTATCAATATGCAGGATGTTTCCGTATACCATCGTCACGTCAGGATGACTGGTGAGATATAAAGCCGCTGTTTTTATTGAGTCAGGAAGATACAAATCATCTGAATTAAGATACGCAATAATCTCGCCAGTTGCATACTTTATCCCTTTATTTATCGCATGGGTCTGCCCGTTATCTGGTTCGGATACCCATTTTGTGATAAATTTATCATATTTTATTAAAATGTCGATTGTATTGTCTTTACTTCCTCCGTCAATCATGAAATATTCAAGGTTTGGGTAACCCTGCAGAAGAATGGAACGGATCGTTGCTTCAATAAACTGACCCTGGTTATAGGATGGTGTTACTATACTGATCTTTGGCCATTTATTTCCGTCCGGCATTCTTTCAGGGAAATCCGGTATATCAGTACTCCATGGCCAGCCTGTCTTTGCTATTGAAGGGGATGGTAATTTATGCATTTTATTGGTTCCAATCCAAAATTATATGCATTTGATATTTATTCAATCACGCAGCCTGAAAATTTGTTTTACATCACTGATTAATTGAAGCATAAAATTCACACGTCTTTTTCATGGTTTTAGTCAAGGAAAATTGATTCAATCTCTCAAATCCTTCTCGTCGTAATTTTATTCTCAAATTTTCATCAGAAATAATCTGTTCAACTGCATTTTCTATTGATTCTGCTGTTGTTGGATCAAAATAGCATGCAGCATTGCCTCCAACTTCTGGAAGAGAACTTCGATTACTCATGATAACCGGGCAGCCGCATGCAAATGCTTCGAGTATGGGGATGCCAAAACCTTCATAGAGACTCGGGAATACGAATGCAAGAGCATCATGATAAAGTCCAACAATAGAATTATCATTGAAATCGGTATAATTCACCCTCCCATGCAGCCCAGATTGAATAATCAATTTCTTCTCGAAAGCTGAAAATTTTCCCCCGCCTGCACATAAAATTGAGACATCCTGATGTTCATTTAAGACTGGTGCGATAGATTTTATTAAAAAAGGAAAATTTTTATAAGGCGCTCTGCTTCCGACAAATAACAGATATTGATTTTTCTCACTTCTCTCCAGGATATTCTGTTCTTTGGAAATATCAGAAAGATAGTTGCCATGATAAATTACTTCGATTTTATCTGGATCAATTTGATAATACTTCAAAATATCTGATTTTGTATGATTGGAGACAGCGATTATTTTTGTCGCTTTTTCTGCCATTAGTTGTTTTGCCTCTCTAATTTTTTTTGTATCAGGAAAATATTCGGGAAAAATTTCGTAAATCATGTCATGAATAGTGACAACAAAATTTTTTTTCCCTAAATATTTTAAAAAATATGGGTCATAGTAAGTTGGATGAAATACATCAAAATCTTGAAATTTAAAATATTTCTTCATAATATTTTTGTTATAAAGATCTATGAAAGGAACTTTACCAGGAAATTTGTGATTCTGGAAAAAATTGGTATTTTTTATTTTCAATGAATTAAGATAGCAATTATTGGATAACATATTCGGAAATTCTGGTTCACATTTACTGAACTGGTTTAGATTCTTAATTAACTCTGCATGATATCTTGAAATTCCCCCAAATTCTTGCCAGGTGAATATCTGATGATCATAGAGTATTTTCATTGTATAATCCAACTCAAATGACATTATGTTTGCGGTATCTTTGGATAAGAATTATACTTAATAATTAAATATTTGTTTGAGGTGGATTTACTGAAAATTCTAGTTATATCAACTCCTATCAGTTCTTCTTCTGGTGGCGGTAAAAGAAGTTATGAAACATTAAAGTTTTTTCCTGAATATTTTGATGAAATAACTGTAATCCTCTCACCTCAGACCATAAAATATCTCGTTGATGGTTCTTTAGAAAATGATCAAAATATCGATGAAATGTTTGAAACACTAAATACTTTAAAAAATATTGGTATAACGTTTGATGAAGGAAGTATCAAATTTATTAATGATCTGATAAAAAATAAAAAAAAGAAAAAAAATTTAAAAATTGACATATGGTCATATCTCTACAAATTATTTCCTCTGTTTACCTATAATATATTCATAAAACGATATGTGAATAACTATTTTAAAAATTATAAGAAGTTTGATGTAGTATATTCTCAGCACGAAACTTTAGATAGCGTAATGTTGGCTTATTATATCGCAAAAAAAATCAATAAACCATTTATCATTTTGCTTCAGCTTGAACCATACAGGTATATTATGAGTTATATCCAGAATGTGGCGATAAATAACTTTCATGATATTGTGGATTTATTACCCGAAATAAATCTCAATTATGCGAAAATTTTATTTTACCAAAAATTATCTAATTCAAAATTATTTAAAGGATTTTTATCTGTATCAATTGCACCCTTGAAGATATCAAAACTTAACAATATTCCTCATATTATTCTTGATCCAGGTAATGCATTTCAATCGTCATTATTAAATTTTCGAAAAGAAAAATTCAAAAAAAATAATTATGCCGTATATTTTGGAAGATTAAGCCCAGAAAAAGGGATCTATAATTTACCATACATATGGGAAAAGGTTTTGAAAATAATTCCTCAAGTAAATTTGTTTATTTTTGGAAAAGGACATGTAAATCAGATTAAAACTTTAAAAAAACACATTAATATCCTAAAATTGAATAAAAATATTGTTTACAAAGGTTTTATTCCCGATCAAAATGAACTTTATAGTGTAATTTCAAAGGGAAAAGTGTTTATATATCCTTCATATAGTGATGCATTTCCATTAGGGGTTTTAGAAAGTCTTGCTGTTGGAACTCCAGTTGTATCGTACAATATTCCTGCAATTAGTTCAAAATATAGTGGCTTTAAATCAGTAAAAATTGTAGATGAGGGAGATATCAACGCAATGGGTGAAGAGATTATTAAATTAATGAATCTTGAAAAAAATGATTATTGTGATATTATCGATCAACAAGAACTAATTGAATTTTTAATCCATCAAAGCTCTTGGAAAAACGTTGTAGAAAATGAGGTTCAATCGATCAATAAATTGTTATTCAATTTTGGAAAAATTTAATATAGATGTCAATATATAATGGCGAACTTTACTGATTTTTTTACGAAGTCTTTTTAAATTTTGTGCCTTCTGTTGTATCATCGCCTCAAAATTAAAAATTACTAATCATCTTTTAATACGTGTTCTATATCTCTAATCCAATATTTTAATAATTTAACTTCATCTTCCTCAATAATTTTCTTTTTACATAATGATTTATACGCTGATACTAAATTTTCCTTTATTGTTTTATTTTTCGATATAGATTCATTAACGATTGAAAAAGTATTTTTACAATTTAAATAACACGGAATCTCGGAAATAAAGTCATCCATCAAACTATGTTGATTTCGTTTCTGAATTACAGTTGAGTAATGAAATCCAAGGTTATATTCGTATAGCCATAGGATTGGCTGAGCTACCAAACTTCTAAGTATGTCACAGAATCGGAATGATACAAAAGAGGGCAAATACAATAAAATAAATAAATCCTTATTAAAAGCAGTATTCTGTGAGTTAAATGGAGAAACAGTCCCTTTTCCTAAAATTAAAGGTTTTTTCTTTGAAAAGATACATGGCTCATTAATTGTTAATCGATAAATTGCATCGACATCAGGTTCAACATCGACTAGTCCCTGCCATATACCAATTTTATATTTGGCTTTATTGTTAGTAGTGGTAATCTTACCAAATTCTGAGAGAATATTATCTAATGGAAGTCCTCTGGGCCATATCTTTTTTGAAGTAAAATGAGAATAGACATTTATAAATCCTAAATTATCCTCTGTTTTTTGGAAATATCCATAAAAAGGAGGTATTTTCCAGTTAGATTTGGGAATATTATCATCATCGGTATCAACAATAATACTTGCATTGTTTTGAATAGCGTATAAATATCCGATCATTTTCCTGCAATAATGATTATACGGCAATAATTTTGAAATTTGATAACCAAGAGAATCATGTTCTTCGTATGGTAAGTAAATGGTATTTGAACACTTCCAATCAGGAGGGGTCTTTTTATCACCAACAACAACCACTTGCCAATCCTTGAATTTTGAAAATGTTTCGATTGCCTCAGTGGGGTGGAAAATCGAGGTTATTACAATGAAATTTTTTGATTGCATTATATCACCCATTTTGATATTTTTACAGGATGAATATAGAGTAAATTTTCTGGGAAAGAATTTTGCAATAACACCAAGGAATTTTTATATTGATCTTCGAGTAGTATTACACTATTTAGATCCCATATTTCTTTACCATACCATTTAGCATATTCATTCTTTTTTGAAGTTCCAGTTATAAAATTTTCACCTATTTCTAATTCAGTCATAATTTTTGGGCAGCTTAAAAATAAGGCAGTGGGGATTGAAATTTCCGCAAACAGATTGATAGCTGCAAAAATTCCACAATAATGACAAAACTTTTCAATAGCGATTTTCGGGACGATGAAAAAATCAGAATAGGAGGCAAGAAAAGGATAAGGTAACGTTTTTTTCCTCATTAAAAATATAAATTCTTTATAAAATCCCCAATTTTTGATAATATCTTTGTAATTTAAGTTTCCATTCCAATCTTTAAAGTTTGAAATTTTGATATTTGAGTGAATTATCCCATATTTTAATAGTGATTTATTTATTTCTTCTGAATCTGGCAGTTCCTTCAGGAAATCAAACCCTTGATATTCGAAGGCATCAAGTACTTTGTGATAATGGAGCCACTGAATGTAATAATCCGATAAAGGCGAAATATTCTTTATATATCCGGAATTGTTACAAAGATTTAATTCTTTGATTATATTATTTGAAGTTAATTTTGGATTTAGTAATAAATCGTCTGCGATAAAAATATAGTTATTAAAATTTTCCTCATAAAATTTATTTAAACCCTGTGGAAAATATCCATGAAAATTATATGAATTCTCATAAACAGAAATTACATCTTTTTCCTCGCCACGATAAAATGGCATTAAAAAGTACATATTTTCAAATTTATTAGAATAGATTTTACGTAATTTTTTTAAATTTTTCTCGAATTTATGGTTAAATATCACAATCAACGCGTTTTCAGTCATTTTATCGTTATAAAACATCTCAATTTAAATATTAAAAAATTATTCCATTCAAGAGAATATTTATTTAAAATTAATAGCCCACAATTCGCAGTAAAAATAATACCTCTTCAAAATTAATCTGACCGAAAGATCTTTGTACCCCGGGCCTAAAATTCTAAAATATGCCTTTAATCGATGGATTTGACGATAAATCCATCCAAACCGTAGGACATCTTGGGATAGTAGCGGGAGCGTATGAAGCACTGGGGATCGGAGCAGTCATTGACCGTGCGATCCCAAAGACTCGCCATCACAACCTATTGAGGAGGACCGTAACTTTCTATTCAATCCAGGATTTCGGAATCTCCACTGCATTCCTCTCTCCCCCGGGTTCATTGATAACAGTGGTAAAGTTGATCCGGATGCCAATCCTCTCGGAGCTCGTACTTCCCAAGACAGGGAATGTGATATTTTGAGGACTCAACCTCTTTTTTAATACACTCGGCATCTCCTCTCAAAAAATCACTCCGCCGTTCATAGAATTTTTCCGGCAATCGTCGAAAAGATGATTATTTCTTGTATTTTTCCAGATCAGCTTTCACCATCATGTGAATCAGTTCATTAAAGTTTGTATCTGGTTGCCAACCTAATTTCTGCTTCGCTTTTGTAATATCTCCCCTTGTATAAGGGACATCCGCTGGTCGCATAAACCTCTCATCCTGGATGACGTACTTCTCCCAGTCAAGTCCCGCTTCTTCAAATGCCAACTCAACAAATTCTTTCACTGAATGACTCTCACCTGTTGCAATGACAAAGTCATCAGGGTTTTTCTGTTGCAATATGAGGTGCATAGCTTTTACATAGTCACCTGCAAATCCCCAGTCCCTTTTTACATCGAGATTTCCAAGTCTCAGTTCCTTTGATAATCCATGGTGTATCCTTGCAACCCCATCGGTAATTTTCTTGGTAACAAATTCAATACCGCGGCGGGGAGATTCGTGGTTGAAGAGAATGCCATTGCAGCAGAACATGTCATAGCTCTCGCGGTAGTTGACTGTCGCATGATAGGCGTACACCTTCGCAACTGCATAAGGGCTCCGTGGCTGAAACCGTGTCTCTTCATTCTGTGGGGGTTTTGCTGAGCCAAACATCTCACTGCTGGAGGATTGGTACATTTTGGCACCTGGGGAGAATTGGCGGATAGATTCAAGAATTCTCGTTGTTCCAAGCCCGGTAACATCACCAGTTAACACAGGCTGATTCCAGGATGTCGCTACAGACGATTGTGCTGCAAGATTATACACTTCATCCGGTTGTGCAGTCTGGACCGCAAAATTCAGAGAACTTTGGTCGGTAAGATCTCCCTCGAGTAAAAAAATTTTATCCGCGATGTGTTCAATCCGTGTGGTATTTGGGGTGCTCAATCTCCTGACGAGCCCATATACATCATATCCTTTGTCAAGCATTAGTTCCGCAAGGTATGATCCATCCTGACCGGTTATCCCTGTAATTAAAGCAGACTTTGACATATTCCCCTATATCGATTTTATTAAATTTCAGACATGAAAAGAATTTACAATCATTATATACAAAGGGAATAAACAGGATAAATACATCGGGAAATAGAGTGAACTACCACCTGTGCCTCCGTTCGCTCCCTGCATTCATTCATGAGAGATTATTTGCAGTTGGTTCCTTGGATGCCGAATGATTTGATCAGTATTTCTGGAGTACTTTTCAACCTTTTTTAAGAAAAGGGTCTGCTGTCATAGCCTTTCCCAGGAGGAGAACAATAAGGGCAGCCTTTGTCAGAAGCAACGTCCATTAGCGGACAATAGAGGTGCGACTCTGAAAGAAAATAATATTTCCTGTAGTGCCTATTCACAATCAGGATTTATATGTCCCCTTCTGTTTCATCTGAATTGTCCCGTCTCACCATCCTCGCATCCACCAAAGGCGTACAGGCTAGACCCATTGTCTCAAAGGAGGTTGTCGTTTCCAATTGGGTCCGCTTCAAATGCCGGTTCGGGTGCAAAGGATATGCAAAACATTTTGGGTGCCCTCCCTATGCCCCCTCCCCCCATGAAACCCGTGCGATGGTGAACGAATACAAGACCGGCCTTCTGCTCCGGTTTGATGGAGTCCCCGGCCACGAGTCTTTCGGACCGGACGACCTGCCGGAAGACTTTCATCATTTTTACAAGGATCTGATCCTCTGGGTGAATACGACCGTCCACCTGATAGAGAAGACAGCATTCTACGACGGCTTCTACAAGGCGTTCGGTTTCGGGGGCTACCCCTGTATTTTCTGCGAGGAGTGCATAGCAGAGGAGTGCGAAGGAATAGTAGATGAGAGCATGAGGAGGAAATGCCGGCATATGGACCTTGTGCGGCCGAGCATGGAAGCGGCCGGAATCGATGTCTTCGCAACAGCAAAGAATGCGGGATGGGAGTTATCAACCATCCCCTGCAGGGACGGGGAGTACGGGAAAGTGGTTCACAGCAATATTGTTTCCATCGGGCTGGTCCTGATCGAATAAGGTGGATTTTCTGGCTTTTATTTTCACCCAGCCACTCCCGGAATATTTGAATAATGGGCGGTACTTTGGCTGTCACCTCTGCCCGACGCAGGGATGTTCAGCGAGCCTTATCCCTGGGAAAAGAGCTCCCTGCTCGCCAGCAATCCGGGGGAGGGATCTCTGCTGTTCCTTGAAACTGAACCACATATATAAATAGAGAGAAAAGGAGAATTACCGCTAGAAGGGTATATTCGTGCCCTTGTCAAAGCGCTATGGAGTTGTTTGAATGGCTGAATTTGCCAATGCATTTTATGGAAACGCCAGTCCCCGGAAGCTCACGCACAGCGAGCTCGTGCGGGCGATCCGGTTGATGGTAACCGACGAGTACGAAGCGATATCGATATATACACAGCTCGCCGAATCGACCGACAACGCGCTCGCAAAGGAAGTCCTTGTTGATATCGCAAACGAAGAGAAGGTCCATGTGGGGGAGTTCCTCCGGCTGTTGAAAGAACTGGCACCTGATGAGGAGCAATGGTATGCGGACGGGGCAGCGGAAGTTGAGGCAGAGATTGCGAAAATGGCCGGAGCCCCGGCAGAAAAGGAACCTGCTGGCGGAGAAGGAAAACCGGTGACCATTGGGTCAATGAAGGAGTGAGAACGGAAATGGAGATGAAATACCTTGGAAGAGATGACGCGCCGATAAAAGCGGAGACCTGGAACCTGCTCGATGAGACCATGGTAGCGTCGGCAAAGAGCATCCTTGCGGGAAGGAGGCTGCTTTCCATAGAGGGGCCGTACGGCCTTGGCCTGAAAGGAGTTCCCCTCGAAGACTGTTCGGAGGGGGAATGCCTCCTGGTGAGCAAATTTGTGCCCGTCCACATGATCAGCACCACGTTCACCCTTGGAGTGCGGGACCTGATTGCCTACGAGCAGAACGGGCTCCCGTTCACCGCATCCCCGCTGACAGATGCAGCAATCAGGAGCGCACGGATGGAGGACACGATAGTCTTTGAAGGAGTATCAGGCACTCCCGGTCTCCTGAATGCAGAGGGAATAAACGGGCAGAAACTCGCTTCATGGAACAGCGTGGGCAAGGCAGCGGACGATGTCATCCAGGCCATGATCACCCTCGATGAGGCCGGCTACCACGGGCCCTATGCGCTTGCCCTTGCACCCTCCCGGTACAACCTGCTCTTCCGCCGTTACCTGCAGGGGATAGGGACCGAGCTTGAACACCTTAAAACGATCGTGACCGGGGGTGTCTTCAAGGCCCCGGTGCTGAAGAGCGGAGGAGTCCTGCTCGCAACCGGGAAACAGTATGCCTCGATCGTGCTCGGCCAGGACATGACCACAGGATTTGTAGGGCCGGCGGGAGACAGCCTCGAGTTCTCCATTTCAGAGAGCCTCGCGCTTCTTATCAGGGAACCGGCATCCATCTGTGTGCTCAGGGAAAAGGCATAACCGCTTTCTCTCCTTTTTTTTGATCACCAGCCCCGTTGCCTCACAGCAGGATGACACCACTCCGAATTTGCATTTCACGGGCGTGCTCATGGGGAGAATGAGAGGATAGCGAAGGAAATCTCTCTCCACATTGAGTTGTACCTGCCCGCTGAAAGGAAGATCAGTTGCACGGGTTATCTTCGCGTGAAAGGTGGGGAATAGCGAATATCCCCTGCATTCATTTTACGATATCCCATTCTGAAGAACAGTGGTAGTGCACAGCGATTGCAGGACCAGGACCGTCGCTCTCTTGTCAAGCGGCTGGTTATCGTTGCCACATTTCGGGGAGAAGATACAGGAGGGGCACCCTGTCTCGCAGGGACACTCTTCCACGAGCTGAAGGGCACTGGCAGCAATATCCCCAAACAGGTGATATGCTTTCTCTGACAATCCGATACCTCCCTCGTAGCCATCGTACACGAAAACGACCGGGCCACCCGTCTCTGCATGCACCGGCATCGACACCCCGCCGATATCCCACCTATCACAGAGGACATACATCGGCATCATGGCAATGAACGCATGCTCGGCACCATGCAGCCCCCCGCAGGGATCATACCCCTCTGACCGGATCCTCTCGCATGTCCCTTCCGGGGGTGAGAACCAGAGGGCTTTTGTCGGGAAACTGAGCGGGGGAAGGTCGAGTGGCTCCACCCCAAGGAGAGCGTCCTTCCGTATGATCTTGTAGGCATAATACTGCTCGGTGACTTCGACCTCGCCATAACTGACCGGGGTATCCTGCATGGTCGTGGTCTCAAGGACTCCTTTGACCTCGATATGCACCGATTTCAGGGGACGGGTATAATAATCAACATCTGTCCGGCTCACCCGTATGATCCCATGGAGAATGTCCATCGAATCGACAAGATACTGGTCCCCCTGGTGAAGGAGGACCGCTCCCGTGTGGGCCTCCCTGAACGCCTGGTTCCGGTCCAGGGTCTCGAGAGTCCGGCCATCTGCAATCACCCTGAAGCAATCCCGGGAGATACTTCCCATGCTCACCAGTTCGTGCGGCCTCCTGCTCCCGGAATAGACAAACCCCCGGCTGGTCCGGGAGATGAGGCGTTCCTTTTTGAGGGCTTCGATCGCCGGGCAGGCATCAGGGCCAAAACCTGCGATATTCTCTCTCGTGATAGGCAGCTCTGCGGCAGCGCAGAGGACCTGTCCTGCAAGAATATACGGATTTGCCAGGTCGATGATTGCACGCTCCACAGGGGCGCCAAAGAACAGATCGGGATGATGCATGAAGTACTGGTCAAGCGGATTTCTGCCTGCGATCAGGAATGCTGCCGAAAGCGACCCGTTCCTTCCCGCCCTGCCGGCCTGCTGCCAGGTCGCCATCATGGTTCCGGGATACCCTGCCATGATCACCGCATCGAGAGAGCCGATATCGATCCCGAGCTCGAGCGCATTTGTAGAGACCACACAGCTGAGGTTTCCTGATTTCAAACGGTCCTCGATCGCCCGGCGCTCTTCAGGGAGATATCCTGCCCGGTAGGAGCAGAGGAGATCCGGCCCCCCTCTCTTTTTTCGTACCATCCCCTCCCTGGCCCAGAGGGCGACCAGTTCGGCCATCTTCCGTGACCCGGTAAACACAAGCGACTGAAGGTTATGACCGATGCATTCGCCGATCAGGGATGCGGCCTCGTTGTGGACGGATGATTGCCCGTTCCCTTCGGCATGAGGGTTCAAGAGGACAAACTGCCTGGATCCCCGTGGTGATCCGTCCCCTGCAACAAGGGTGAAGGGAACCCCGCAGAGCCGCCCGGCAAACTCAGTCGGATTTGCCAGGGTGGCACTCGACAGGAAATAGCATGGGTCCGAACCATAGTGCTGACAGAGACGCCGAAACCGCCGGAGCAAAAAAGCCATGTGTGAACCCTGCACGCCCCGGTAGCGGTGCGTTTCATCTATCACAATAAACGAGAGGCCTTTCAGGAACGAACTCCACTGGTGATGCCAGGGGAGTATATGATGTAGTTCATGTGGGTTTGTAAGAATGATGCGTGACGACTTCCTGATCCCCGGCCGCCTGTCACTTGGAGTATCGCCATCATAAATGGCGGGTGATACTCCAATTCCGGTCTCCCTCTCCAGCTCCACCACTGCTTTCAGCTGGTCATTTGCCAGCGCTTTTGTCGGATACATGATGAGTGCGGTTGCTGCGGGATCCTGCTCGAGTTTTTCAAAAACAGGCAGGAGGAAGGCAAGAGTCTTTCCAGACGCGGTAGAGGTGGTAAGGATTACGTGCTCACCCCTCTCTGCAGCATCGATGGCTGCAGCCTGGTGGCTGTAGAGATGGATACCCTTGTGGGAAAGGTATGCCGCAAGGGAAGGCGAGACCGGGCTGTCACCGTATTCTGCATTTTTCCCGGGAAACTCTCTTATCGTGGCGATCTGCCGGGAGTATCCGGGATCTCCTGCAATGGCCTGGAGCAGGGAGGCGACTGTCATAAGAAATACCCCTCCTGCAGCAGGCAGTAGAGACGTGCCAGGGAGACCAGATCCTGCCGGTTGTGCGTCACGATCGGGACAAGGGGCCCGGGGTTCCCCGTGGTCATGAAGGACTCGTAAAATTCGGGGACCATTGCACCCGGGATATCGTTCTCCCTGCCGATCCCGAGGAGGTACTGTTCAAGCGTGCCCAGCCTGCAGTCCGGGAGATCGTCTTTCCACTGCCTCCTTGAGAAATGGAGCAGGTCATAATGGGGATTTTTAATGACAGCCGTCCTGCCGTAAAATGCCGACCTTCCGGCGAGATAGGGGATATCGAACGCTTTCCCGTTGTAGCTGACCAGTACCCGGTCTCCCGAAAGCTCGTCAAAGACGGCAGAAAGGGCCGGGACCTCTTCGCTGATGTCCCTGAGAAGATACTGTGAGATGCAGAGCTCACCGGACCGGATCCCGGCAAGGCCGAAAAGAATGATCGGTCGCGAAAAGAGACCGAGCGTCTCGATGTCGATGAAAAGGAGGTCGCTTGGATGGTAAAAACCAGCCGTGAGAAAGGAGGAACGATGAGAGGGAGAGAGCCAGCGGGAGACCAGCTGTTCGATCGCGGAGACATCGTCCCCTGTAAGGACGGCCAGTGCCTCCTGGGCAGGTTTGCCGAATCGCCGGTGACATGCGAGATCGGCAATCGTGGAAAACCCCTTCTCTTTCAGCTCCCTCTCCTTCCTCCTCCCGATCCCGTATACAAGCGTAAGGTCCGAAAGGAGGGTGGATCGAATGCCGCTTCTGTTGCCCTTCCTCAGATCGACCTGTTCACGTGAGGGAATACAGTAGCAGATCCCTTCCGTGGTATCGCACTCGTGGCCATGAAACAGCTCATTCAGCGTGGACCCCTCAAACGATGCCAGGAGGCAATCCAGCCGCTGCGCCGCAAGCGTATACTGAGACTCCGGGACAGCATTGTCATGGAACCCGGTGCGAAATGCTGAATCATTCCGGATGATGGCATAGTCATGGGAGTCCCCGATACGGGATCGCCATTCACGGCTTATCGCAGAATAGACATGACCTGATTCCATGCGCGTTATGGCGATCTTCCCCCTGCATCCTTTTAATCCGGGGCGTGCACAGTGAAAGTGAAACGGGTGTCGAAAATCCCTTATATTCCCGGTATCCACTGTTTATTTATCATCCAGATGGCGGGGCCGGCCTGTTTGGCGCGTCTCACGGAAGCATCTGTAATCGGGAGAAACCGCAAAATGGATCCTGAAGCTGTCCTGATCGATTTGGACGGAGTCCTCTATGAAGGGGAAACACTGGTTCCCGGAGCGATGGCTACCCTGTCGTATCTGACAGACAACGGGTATCCTTTCAGGTTCGTATCCAACACGACAAGGAGATCCCGGGAGACCCTATCCCGTCGATTGGCATCAATGGGTTTTGCTATTCCCGTTTCCCATATATTCACGCCCTGTGTGGCGGCAGTCTCGTACCTAACCGGGAAAGGGGAGAATTCCGCTTTCATTCTGACCACCCCTGAAGTGTCGGCAGAAATGAAACGCGGAGGGATCCGGCATTCTGCAGAAGGTGCCCGGTTTGTCGTAGTAGGTGATGCCGGGGATCTGTTCACGTATGCCCTGCTGAACGGAGCATTCCGCAAGCTTCTTGAGGGAGCGGAACTCATCGGCCTTGAAAAGGATCGGTACTGGATGGGGAACGACGGGATGATGCTCTCTGCAGGACCTTTCGTAGCAGCCCTTGAATACGCATCTGGAAAAAAGGCGCTGGTGATGGGAAAGCCGTCCAGGGACTTCTTCATGCGTGCACTTGCCTCCCTGAATGCCCGGCCCAGTCGTTCGGTCATGGTCGGCGATGATGTGGTGACGGACGTTGGGGGCGCTATCGCATGCGGCCTTACCGGGATTCTTGTAAAGACTGGAAAATTCCGGCAGGACACGCTTGAACGTGCACCGATACCTCCTTCAGGAGTCATATCCTCGATCGCGGACCTTCCCCGTCTCCTTGCATCAGGGGAGCTCTGTCCTGGCCGATGAAACAGAAGCAACTGTATCTCCTCCTTTTTGCGGTGATGGCATGCATGCTGCTCTCCACCGGTTGTGTCAGCTACCTGCATAGTCTTCTCCCGCCCGCAACCTACCCTGAGATTCGTCCCCAGCCAGGGGGCCCGCTCCAGGCACTTCCGGAATACACGTTTGGATTCGAGGATTTTTCGGTGACTCTCACCACCCCTCTCGATCAGGAAGTGTATGCTGGTGCGCGGACAGCCGAGAAAGGGGTAAGGATTTTTAACACCTCCATGAAGGATGACGAATGGCGCACAGGCCTCTATCGCGCGATGACGACTGACCCTGCCCAGGATCAATTCTTTCACGACCTCACCCAGGAATTTCGCGGAATCCGGACCAAAAACAACCTCGATTCAGATGAATATCTCGAACTGATGACGGTATTTGTCCAGTCAATCCCCTACAAGAACCAGAGCCTCTCAAGCCCCAAATATCCTGTCGAGACCTATGGTGACGGGGAAGGAGACTGCGACGACAAGAGTATGCTCCTCGCCGGGCTTCTCGCACATGAAGGGTATGGGGTAGCGCTCCTGTATTTCGGGCCTGAACAGCACATGGCGGCAGGGGTCAGCTGCCCTGGAACGGGGTACCGCGACACAGGATACGCCTTTATCGAGACCACCAGGGTTAGTCTTGTCGGTACCGGGCCAGGGGTCCTTGCGAATAATATTACCCTGGTCTCCGATCCGCTTGTCATTCCAATAGGGACTGGAACGATGGGCTACACCCGTTGCAATGAGACCCTTGCGATATATGCCGAACTTGCTGAGGTAAGTGAGCAGCTGGAAGTAATCAGGATAGACCTTGGTGAGCGTGAGTCCTCCTTGATGGCAAAGCGATCCTATCTTGAAGACCTCGATCCTGCCATTGAACAGATGCGGTTCATCGGTGACTATGCGGCCTACAACCGGATGGTGGCTGACTACAACAAAAAGGTCCGGGAATATAACCAGGAACTGGATACATTCAATGGAATTTCCGGAGAATACAGCCGTCTTGCCGAACGATACAATTACATTATCGCCCATGAACATGACAGGGAAGGGACCTACCGGACTTTGTTTGGATCGACACCCTGATATCATTGCAATGAGTGCCGGAGACAATTTCGGCCAGTACTGTTGACCATGATAGTGCGAAGTGCCGGAAAAAACTCATGTGGGCTTCGCGACCGGATTTCCTGGGGTCGTCACAAAGGGGGAGGGAGCCTTGTGGGGAAAAATGCAAAATTTGGATCTTCACCTGGTTTGCTGTGGGAGAGCCCTGACAAAAAGCAGGCCTATTCGGAACTATCCCTCTGCAACAGCCGCTCTCCCTGAGCCGGGAACGGGCTTTTCGCTCTTTTGGGGCTGCCATAAAACGGAATGCTTTAGGCTCCACTCAGTCCTATTACACTTCGAGTGCCGGAAATTCGTCCGATCCGGCCATGACCTCTGATCTCTCAATCCGTTCGATTGCCTTCTGGCAGTACTGAAGAGAGAGGTCAATTCCTATGAACCTCCTGGAATTCTTCCAGGCGACAAGGGTCGTGGTCCCTGCACCATTGAAGGGATCCAGGACCAGGTCCCCCCTGTAGGAAAAAAGTTTCAACAGCCGTCTTGGTATCTCTTCAGGAAACATGGCAGGGTGCCCGAACTCCTTCATCCTTGTCTCGGGGGGGACGTTCCACTTCCCGATCACCCACTCCTTGAATTCAGCAGCAGTGATGTCGATATCCTCCCTCATACCGGCCTTTTTATGGGTCTCTTTGTCAAAGATCTCGATGAATTCCCAGGTATACTTGAGGTAGGGCATGGAAGGGGATTTCCAGCTCCCCCATGCGGTGTACTTGGCATTATAATTGTTCTTCTCCCAGAGTATCTCTGCCTTCCAGAGCAGACCCAGTTTCCGAAGCTGCGAGGAGATCATGTGGTGGGTCGGGATATAATCAGAAAAAAGGGGCTGGATATTGACGGCAATCCTCCCCCCGGGTTTCAGGACCCGGGCACACTCGCGCCAGACCACATACAGCTGTGAAAAATAGGCATTCCACTCATGGGTATCGTCATGTGGATCCCCTGCATAACTCTGCCCGAAATTGTACGGGGGTGAGGTAACGATGATATCCACACTCCCGTCAGGGATCCTGCGCAGGACTTTCCCTGCATCCCCGCAAAGGATCCTGTTCACAAACGGCTGCACTCCTGCAGGTTCCCCGGCAGGGATCATTGCGTTTGAACCCTGTGTCCCGCCCCTTACCAGGGATTTTCCGACTTTATCCGATATCTTCTCCTGCTGTGGTTTCCGGGGCATCCGATTCTAATGGTTGATCCCAGGTCATTATAATGCTTCGAGCAGTATGGCAGGGTGAAAACCGTTTAATCTCCTGGTGTATATACACTAAAGACGATTGCAGATGCTGGACATTGAAGATCTCCACGTGGAGATAGGGGACAGGGAGGTGCTTCACGACATCAACCTCCATATCGGGGATGGGGAGACCCATGTCCTGATGGGGCCGAATGGCTCTGGAAAGAGTACGCTCCTCATGGCGATCATGGGATTTGCGAACTATTCCGTGACGAATGGAACCATCACCTACAATGGGGAGGATGTGACGAAGCTGCCCCTCCATAAGAGGGCACAGCGGGGAATGGGAATGATGTTCCAGCGCCCCCCCACCATATCAGGTCTGAAACTGGGGAAACTCATTGCGGCCACCTACGGGGACAGGCCTGATGAGATCAAGGAGATGGCCAGGAACCTGAACATGGATCGTTTTCTTGACCGTGACATCAACAAAGGGTTCTCCGGTGGAGAGATCAAGAGGAGCGAGGTGCTGCAGCTCACTGCGCAGAGCCCGAAATTTGTCATGCTCGATGAACCGGAAAGTGGAGTCGACCTGGAAAATATATCGCTGATAGGGAACGCTATCGGAAAACTCCTTGAAAAGGATATTCATATTGTCAACCGGAAAAAAAGCGGGCTCGTCATCACCCACACAGGGTATATCCTCGATTATCTTGATGCAGACAAAGGGCACGTTATGTGCGACGGAGAGATCAAATGCCATGGAAACCCAAGGGAGATCCTCAAGGAGATCAAAGCCCGGGGATACAGGGAGTGTCTTGAATGCAGGCAGATCCAGTAAAAAAAGTTGAAATGAACCGGGAAGACCAGGAAAGGCTTGCCCAGTCCGGTATCGAGATCGGCATGGCGAACCGGTGCGGGAGTTATCTCCAGATGAACCAGGATGTCATGCATTCCACGTGTTCGGAAGAGGGAATCGAGGTGCTCCCCTACGGTATCGCCATGGAAAAGTATCCCTGGCTTTCCGAATATGCCTGGACCCTCGTGCACAAAGACAAGGATGAATACACACGGTATGTGGCAGCGCAGGAAAAACCGGTTGGCTATGTCATCATTGCCCGGAAGGGGACCCATAACATACTCCCTATCCAGGCATGTCTCTTCCTCGGCAGGGAACAGATCCAGCATGTTCACAATATCCTGATCGCGGAGGAAGGGGCGGAGCTCCATATCATATCAGGCTGTGCCAGCGGGAGTCATGTCGGAAAAGGCGGTGCGCATTACGGAATAAGCGAATTCTACATTGGAAAAAATGCGAAGATCAGCTTTACCATGATTCACACGTGGGGTGAAGAGATCGAGGTGTACCCCAGGAGTTCAGCCCGTGTCGAGGAGAACGGGGTATTTCTCTCCAACTACGTCTGCCTGAAACCGGTGAAGATGATCCAGATGTACCCGACCGCACACCTTGAGGGAGAGAATTCGGTTGCACGTTTCAGCAGTGTGGTGATCAGCACGGAAAATTCCCATCTCGATCTCGGTTCACGTGCGGTTCTTTCGGCAAAGGGAGCAAGTGCAGAACTGGTGACAAGGGCGATTTCACGGGGTGGTTCAATCATTTCACGAGGACATATCAAGGGACTGGTGAAGGATACCCGCGGTCACCTGGAATGCAAGGGGCTGATACTCTCGGACGGCGTCATTTATGCCATACCGGAGATAGAGGGGTCTGTTGTCGGGACCGAACTCTCCCATGAGGCGGCAGTGGGAAAAATTGCCCAGGAAGAGATCGAATACCTCATGTCACGGGGGCTTGATGAAGAGATGGCGACCGCCACCATCATCCGTGGATTCCTTGATGTGAAGATCGCCGGTCTCCCGGATGTCCTGCAAAAACAGATCGATGCAGCGATTGATGCAGCGGAGAAGAGCGGGTTCTAGAAGAGCAGGATGACTGGCACCGACCCATGGCAGGTTGCACGAGACCGGATGGTCGAGACGCAGATTGCGGCACGGGGGATAACGGATGCACGGGTCCTCTTGGCGATGCGCAAGGTCCCCCGCCATTTGTTTGTCCCCGAGGCACTACGCGCCGCAGCATATGGCGATCATCCTCTCCCGATAGGTCACGGCCAGACCATCTCACAACCCTATATCGTTGCGATGATGACGTCCCTCCTTCAGATACACCCGGACGACCGGGTGCTTGAGATTGGCACGGGGAGCGGATACCAGGCCGCGATACTGGGTACCCTTGCAAAGGAGGTCATCTCTCTCGAACGCATCCCGGAAGTGGCCCAGATCGCGGAGAAAAACCTTGCTGTTTCCGGGACCAGGGCCATCAGGATTATTATCGGGGACGGTACAAGGGGATACCCTGAAAGGGCACCGTACAATGGTATCCTGATAACGGCCGCTACCCCCTCAATACCCCCTCCCCTCATTGACCAGCTTGCGGAAGGGGGAAGGCTCGTTGCCCCGGCAGGCTCACGGGACCTTCAGGAGCTGATACGACTTACCAGGAAGGAAAAAGATCTCCTCCGTGAGTCCTTTGGTGGAGTTGTCTTTGTACCCCTTCTCGGGGAGCATGGGTGGGAGGAATGATGAAAAACGGACGGATTTTTGATATCACGAGGCCGCTTGCTCCGGGATGCATGGTCTACCCGGGAGACAGTGTTCCAGGATTTGCCGAGGCGTACCATGGCAACTACCGCATCACCGATATCCGGATCAGCAGTCATTCCGGCACCCATATCGATGCGCCATCGCACTATCTGGATGAGGGTGCCGGTGTCGATGAGATACCGCTCCCCCACCTGATGGGCTCGTGCCGTGTGGCAGACCTTACCCGGGTGAAGGGAGAGATATCGCTGCGTGACCTTGAAGGAAAGACCGGTGGAGCGAAAAAAATCCTTCTGAAAACCTCGTTTTCAGGCAAGGACGATTTTGTCGAAGACTATCCGTCAATTGGAGAGGAAGCCGCAGCATTCCTTGCGGCACAACACATTCACTGCATAGGGACTGATGCACCCTCTATAGAGAAGTTCAATTCCAGCGGGGCCGTTCACACGAAACTCCTTTCAGCCGGAATTGTCATTATCGAGATGCTCGACCTCCGAAGTGTCCCGGAAGGGGAGTACTGGATGATTGCCCTGCCCCTTAGGTTGAGAGGGCTTGATGGGTCTCCCTGCAGGGCACTTTTATTCGAGAGAGGGGAGGGGGAAGGACCAGCATGGACCTCATTCGCACTGCAATAAAGAGACTGGAATCACGGCTGGAGGGATCGGGCTCTGAAGAGGGGGTAGTCAGGATCGATACCGACCCTGACCGGATCACCTGTCAATATGAAAAAGGAGCCTGCCTCAGGGCAAACTATGGGGGAAGATCGTCTGAGTTTGTGACCATGGACCCGCTGACGGCAACGACCCGGATCGGGTTCATGTTCGGCGCCGGGCTTGAAAAACCAAACCAGAGGGCTGCGGCATGCGCCATCCTGAATGTCGTGGCAGGGTTCTTCTGCCTGTCGCGGGTTCTCAAGTCCTGCCCTCCAGAAGCACACCGGGAATGCCTGGCTGCTCTTCGGTGCGAGATTGGAAACGCCCCGGTCTGCCTGATCGGGATGGCTCCGACCGCAGGGGAAAAATTCGGCCATGTGGTGAATAATCCCGATCAGGCTGCGGTTCTTCTGATAGGGGGAGACGGCCTGATACAACCCGGCACCGGCGATCTGATCGAACAATACAGGGGATTGAAACGGATCCTTTTTCTCTCCCCTTCTACGGGCGGGGTGAGCGCTCTCCTCGGATGCGAGCACTGGTGCCCGTTTGGAAGGGCATAAGGCTAACATCACCAGGCAACAATAATTTTTCATGTTGTTTGGCTCTTCCGGTGTGCGCAGGAAATACGGGCGGGACCTGTGTGACCTTGCCCTGACACTGGGAGCTTCCCTTGCAGGTATGGGAGGGCGGATTCTTCTCGGCACTGATACAAGGACGACCAGCCCGGTTCTCAAAAACCTCATCAGCGGGGGAATTCTCGGCGGAGGGGGGGAAGTCCGGGATGCCGGCATCGTTCCAACACCTGTGATCGGGTACGGAGCCCGTTTCTTCGACGCCGGGGTGATGATCACTGCATCGCATAACCCTGAAGAGTATAACGGGATCAAACTCTTCAATCGTGACGGGTCCTCCTTTTCCGGTTCACAACAGTCATGTATTGAAGAAGGGATCGGCCATCCCCGGTGGACAGGCTGGGATCACCAGGGAGAAATCCTGAATTTTGATGCACGGACACCCTACCTCAGCGCAGTGCTTGAGAACCGCACCGCCCGTACTGATCTTGCCCTGCTTCTTGACTGTGGGAACGGGGCGGGATGCGTTATCAGTCCCCGTCTGCTCTCCATGCAGGGGGTCCGGGTCTCCTGCATCAACTGCAACCCGGCCGGGAGGTTTGCCCGCCCTTCAGAACCAACTGCTGAGCATCTTGCCTACCTGGGATCTGTTGTAAAAAGCAGCGCCGCAGGAGGTGCTATTGTACACGATGGTGATGCTGACAGGATGATGGCGCTTGACCACCGTGGCCGGTTTATCAGCGGAGATCAGCTGCTGATGCTCTTTGTACGCTATCTTGGTATTAAGGAGGTGGTAACAACATACGATGCATCGATGGCGATCGATGAGATCGCCACGGTCCGGAGGACCCCCGTTGGCGACACGTATGTATCTGCGGAACTGACCAGGTGGGGGCAGTTCGGGGGTGAACCTTCAGGTGCCTGGATCTTTCCGGATCATTCACTCTGCCCGGATGGTCCCTATGCGGCAGCTGTCTTCTGCGAAATGGTGTCAGAATGGGATCTTGCTGCAGAAATCGATGCAATGCCATCCTACCCTGTTTTTCGGGAGTCCCAGCATTGTGAAAATGCCCGTGAGATCCTCCTTGCGCTTGGTGCTGAGAATCCGACAGATGGGATCCGGATTGAAGATGAGCATGGCTGGTGCCTGGTCCGTGCGTCCGGGACTGAACCGAAAATCAGGTTTACCGCGGAAGGTATAGACCAGTCTCATGCGAAAGCGATGCTTCGCACAGGGCGCGATCTGATCAGAACGTGGAAAAGTGCTTAAGCGGACAATGCGAGGATATCTGTATGAAATGCGTCGTCCTGGCAGCAGGGGAGGGCAAAAGGATGCGCCCCCTCACCGCAAAGCGCCCCAAGGTAATGCTCCCCCTGGCAAACAGGCCGATGGCAGGGCATCTCATCTGCGCAGCCAGGGAGGCAGGCGTCCGTGAGTTTGTTTTTGTAGTCGGGTACATGGAGCAGGAAGTCAGGGATTATTTCGGAGACGGAAGAGAATACGGAGTCAGGATACGGTATGTCACCCAGCGCCACCAGAAAGGGACGGCAGATGCGCTTCGTGCCGCCGAAGACCTTATAGACGGCCCATTCCTGATGCTGAACGGGGATATGGTTGTGAAAAGCCAGGACATTGCCGGCATTCTTGAAAAAAGCCCGCCCTGTGTCGGGGTCTACCACTCCGATCATCCGAAAGACTACGGGGTAATCATGTTGGAGGAGGACCGGGTGACCGGCCTTTGGGAGAAATCCGAACAGCCGAAAAGCACCCTGATCAACGCGGGTATGTATCATCTCCCTCCCGGAATTTTTTCCCTCCTCAAAGAGGTAAGCTCGTCTCCACGGGGAGAATACGAGCTCACCGATGCACTGATGACATATATTGCGAGGCATGAACTCGGCGGATATCAGCTCTCGTCATGGCTGGATGTCGGGTATCCCTGGGATCTGCTCGATGCCAATGCAGTGCTCCTGAATTCGATCGAACTTGCGAATGCCGGAACCGTGGAAGAGGGCGTTCAGATCAGGGGAACGGTCTCGATTGGCAGGGGAACCGTAATAAAATCAGGAACGTATATCGAAGGTCCCTGCATCATCGGAGACAATTGCAGTATCGGACCCCACGCGTTCATACGGGGTGCCACCTCAATCGGGGATGGTTGCCATATAGGGCATAGTACGGAATTAAAGAATTCTGTGATCATGAAGAATACAAAGATCCCACACTTCAATTACCTTGGCGACAGCGTAGTTGGAAGCGGGTGTAATTTTGGTGCAGGGACAAAAGTGGCCAACCTCCGACATGATCGGGGAACGGTGAAGATCCGGGGCGTTGATACCCGGCGAGTCAAGATGGGTGCGATAATAGCTGATGATGCCCGTTTCGGCATCAACTGCTCGATCAATGTCGGGACCGTAATCGGGAGCAGGGTCAGCGTCGCACCTCATTGTCTTGTAGAAGGATGGATTAATGAAGATACAAAAGTGCGGTAGGTGAGAGATGCAGGCAGTTATTCTTGCAGCAGGGGAAGGAAAGCGACTGAGGCCCCTTACACGGAACCGGCCAAAAGCACTCATTCCGGTAGCCAACAATCCCATTATCAATTACCCTATCCAGGCCCTGGCTGGATGTGGAATCCGGGATATCGTGGTAGTGGTAGGATATCGGAAAGAGCACATGATCCGGTATCTTGATCAACTTGACATTCCTGTGCAGATTGTTGAACAGAAAAAGCAGCTTGGAACCGCTGATGCCCTGTTACGTGCCGAGCCGCTGATCAGGGATGACTTTCTCATCGTTCCGGGAGACAATTACATCGATGCAGGGTCTATTGCAAAGATACGGGATAAGAGAAATGCCGTTCTGGTCATAGAGCATCCCTACCCCTCCAATTTCGGTGTTGTCATGACCAAGAACAGCGAGGTGAGCCATATTATAGAAAAGCCGGAGCATGCACCCTCATTCACCGTCTCAACAGGAATATTTTCACTCTCGCGGGATTTCTTCTCCTCTATTGCAGGAAATGATCTCACCGATGCAGTCAATGAGATGATCAGGCAGGGCGGCCACCTCTCTGCAATCCCCGCCGACGACTGGCAGGATGCAGTCTATCCCTGGGACCTGCTTGCCCTCAACATGAAGACTCTCTCGAAGATCGAACCGGAAAAATCCGGTGTAATTGACAGGGACGTGCGGATAACCGGAACCGTGCGAATAAGCCCGGGGGTGACAATCGGCCCGTTCACCACTATCACAGGTCCCGTGGTAATCGAGGAGGATGCAGAGATCGGGTCTCATTGCTGTATCGGACCCCAGGTGAGCATCGGGTCAAGGGTGAAGATAGAACCTTTCACGATGCTCGAAAATGCGCTCGTGATGAACGATGCCGCAATCGGCTCCCATTCACAGGTCACGGAAGCGGTGATCGGAGAGGGTTCAACGCTTGGTGACCACACTACGGTGGCGCCGGGTGTACCGATGCTCGAGATTGAAGATACCCTGATTCGGGGGAGATTTGGATGCGTGCTCGGAGACCAGATCCATTCGGATCCGTTTTGCATCTACCAGGGAGCGATCGTAGGGAACAATGCCCGAATCAGGGGAGGGAAGATGATCTCCGGGCTTGAAGCCTTTCAGGACGAGGTCCTGGTGATCTAGCGTGTGTGGCATCTTCGGATACATCGGGGGAGGCAGGGCGCCGGAGATTGTCCTGGAAGGATTGAAAAGGCTCGAATACCGCGGATATGATTCATTTGGCATTGCAGTGCCCGGGAACCCCGTCCAGGTGATAAAAAAGAAGGGGCGCATCTCTGAAGCAGGGCAGAGCACAGCTTCGCTTAATGGTACAGTGGCCATCGGGCATACCCGCTGGGCAACCCATGGCGTGCCGAGCGATGCGAATGCCCATCCGCATACCGACTGCAACGGAGAAATTGCCGTTGTCCATAACGGGATCATCGAGAATTATGCTGAGCTGAAGCGGGAACTCCTGGGAAGAGGGCATTGTTTCCGATCGGAGACCGACACGGAGGTTATCGTCCACCTCCTGGAGGAGGCATATAACGGGGATCTGATGAGAGCAGTGGATTCGATCCTGCCCCGGCTCGAGGGTTCCTACGCGCTCCTTCTTATTGCAGACAATGACCCCCGGATTATCGCTGCCCGCCAGCACAGCCCCCTCGTCCTTGGAATCGGGGATGGGGCCATGATTGCCGCATCTGACATGACCCCTGTCCTCGAACATACCAGGCGGATGGTAGTGCTCGAGGATGGCGATGTTGCCAGTCTCACTCCCGATAGGCTAGAGATCTTCAACGGGGGTAATCCCGTAAGGAGAGATGAGGAGATCATCCAGTGGTCAGCGGAGGACGTCAAAAAGGGCGGATTCCCGCACTTCATGATCAAGGAGATCTTCGAGCAGCCGGATGTCTTTTCCAATGCGATCCGTGCCCTCCGGAGAGAGCCCCTCCCGCCCCACCTGCAGGAAATACGGCAGGTGGTCCTTGTTGCCTGCGGGACCTCCTACCATGCCGCGATGGTCTTCAAGTACCTGCTCGAAGAGCGGTGTCGGATCCCGGCACGGGTGGAGTATGCTTCCGAATTCCGTTATTTCACTCCCCCGCTTGAGGGGCTTGTCATCGGGATCACCCAGTCAGGGGAGACGGCAGATACCCTGATGGCACTCCGGATGGCAATTCTTCATAACTGTCCGACCCTCGCCATAACGAACGTTATGGGCAGCTCGGTCTCACGCCTCGCTGAGCACACGATCCTTATGCACGCCGGCCCGGAGATCAGCGTTGCGGCAACAAAATCTTTCATCGCTGAGCTTGCGGTTTTTCTCCACCTGATCGATGCGATTCAGGAAGGGGCCTGCGCAGCCCGCCTCGACCATGCCCACCGTGCAATCGATGAGGCGCTCCTTCTTGATCTCTCTTCCGCAGTGGAGTGCTGCCTCCCTGCAAAGGATATCTTTTTTGTCGGGAGGGGCCCGTATTATCCCATCGCCCTCGAAGGAGCCCTCAAGATGAAGGAGATCTCCTATATCCATGCCGAAGGCTACGCAGCAGGGGAGATCAAGCACGGACCGTTTGCCCTGTTATCGGAAGATACCCCAGTGGTTGCAATCTGTCCGCCAGGTGACACCTACGGGGTGATGGTCTCCAATATACGGGAGATGAAAGCCAGAGGAACCCCACTCATTATCCTTGGAGAGAGAGGGGACCGCGACCTGGAAGAAGTAGCGGATGTTTTCATCCCGCTGCCCTGGGCAGATTCGGTGGCCGGGCTCCTCTCGTCAACGGTTATCCTGCAGCTGCTTGCCTACCATACCGCTGATGGACTCGGACGGGATATCGACAAGCCGAGGAACCTGGCAAAGAGTGTGACGGTGGAGTAACGGGTACGGTCTTAAGGGATTGATCTGCCTTTGGCAGACAAAAGCACCGTCTCGTACTCTATAGCGATATCCTTCCAGTCATAGTTCAGGGCGAGATCCCGGTATCGGGAGGGATCTCCCGGTGACACAAGAATTGCCTTCACCATCCGGGCGAATGATTCTGTATCATCGTAATAAAAAAGGGCATCACCGAGCATATGCTCAAGGGCTCTCATCCTGCTCGAAAGGACCGGTTTTCCACATGCGAGGTAATTGAACACCTTTCCCCCGACCGTCATCTCATTTTTCGCCATCTTCTTCAGGGGGTTCAACCCAATATCCATTGCAGAGATATAGAGCCCCAGATCAGAGAAGGGTACAGGGCCTGTGAATACAACACGATTGGTAACACCAAGGTCTTCTGCAAGGGCCTGTATCTGCTCTCCGTAATCGGTGAAAAGACCTGGACCGACCACCAGTAATTTTGCGTCAAGTGACGGGAGAGATGCAACAACTGATTCCAGGTCAATCCAGTATTCAAGTGATCCGACATACCCGAGGACAGGGCCCTCCAGGCCAAGCTTTTGCTTTGCATCATCGGTAGGGATCGGTCTCAGTGTGCCAGTATCAACTCCGTTTGGGACGACGCGGATGTGAGAAAAGCCATCAGCTTCGAGGTATTTGCTGAAATCCGTGCTGACAGTAATAATCGAAGACGCATGCCGGAGATTGAACCTCGTGATCGCTTTTACTACATTCCTGATTATCTTCCCTGCAACAGATCCGGGGTAATAGACTGATGCAGACTCCTCGAGGTGGTCGAGATAATCGAATACGACCGGAGTTCCCTGAACTGCAGCAAAAAAGGAGGGGAGGATGTTTGCGGACACGATGATATCGATCTGATTTCTCTGCAAAGACTTCAAGATTGATATCAGATGAAACGGTGCATTGAGCAGATAATAGAGTGAGGGATCTTTCATCGGAAAGGGTCCTGATTCGATGAGCCCGCACTGTGTCGGCCGGGGAAAATTATTTGAAAACTGACCGATGGTGAAATGGAGCACGAAGACCTCGTGTCTCTCTGCAATAATATCAAAGATGAAATTGAGCCGGTTCGGAACTGGGTGCCGTATCCAGTCCGTTGTGGGGATGACGAGAATCTTCATCGTTATGGGAATTGTTTGCGGATCAGGGCGATAATGGTAATTGAGGACTGGCGTCCATCAATGGGACTCTCAGAGGATTCCTATGCTGCGAAGGAGATCCCCTGCCTCATTCCGGAGATTTGCGTCAATCCTGAAAAGGATAAAGAAATATAACAAAGATCCGGCTGCTACGATAACCAGCAGATAGGAGATTGACGGGATCCCGGAAGCAATCCGGAGGGCTAGCACTACGCCCGCCATCAGACATGTGGAAATGAGAATATTCCCGATTGATTTCCGTTCAATGGAAATTTTCAAATTGCGGGAGAGAAGGAAATGGGATAGTGTTGCATTCAGGGTTACCGAGATGAGTGTCGCAATCGCAGCTCCGAGAATCCCCATAAAGGGGATGAGAATGATGTTGAGACCGATGTTGATCACAGCAGCGAGTGAGGTCGCTATGAATGAATTCTTCGGATAGTTCATTGCATTTAAGCACAGGATTTGGAGAGTCACAAAAACTGAAAAAATCTGCATTACCAGTAATACGACAAGAGCCGATGTACCGGCAACAAAATCTGCGCCATAGAGATAATAGAGCAATCTGTCCCCAAGAATGATCCCCCCCACCACGACTGGTATGGCCAGCATGAGGGAGAATGAAATTGCCCTGGTCAGTGCCGAACTGATTGACAGCAGGTCGCCATCGGTATTCCACCGGCTCATCCGGGGGAAAAGAGCGGTATTCAAAGCGGTAGCGATAAATAGCACAGCTCCGGTTATCTGGTAGGCAACGCGATAGATTCCCACATCAGCATTCGAAAGGTAATACCCGATAAGGATGGTGTCGGCAGTCGCGAATATGGTGAACCCGCTTGCTGTCAGAAATATCCAGAATGAGAAGGAGAAGAGGCTTTTAATGTGGTATGCCCCAAATTTTACAGGTTTAAGCGGAAGATAGTAATAATTGAGGGCAAATCCTGCCAAAAGCCCGATAACAAAGCCGCCCGCAAGCCCGGCAGCAGCATAACCTAAAAAAGTGGCAATGATCTGGACGAGGATTCTTACTATATTACTCAGTAAATCGCTAATCTGCGCGACTCCTACTTTTGCCGAACCATAGACTCCCGATGATGCAACACCGGTGATGGTCCCTGCGATGAGAGCAAGAATCAGCCAGGGGAGGAGCCCCGATGATAGAAAATCCTTGAGATACGGTGCCAGAAAAAGAAGTGCCGTGACCGAGACTGTCAGAAGGACAATCCGCAATATAATGAAAGCCGAAAAAAATTCACCTTGATCAGTTCCCTCGCTGATTCGTTTTGTCACCGCACCACCGAGACCCCCGTCTCCGATCAGTGAAAATACCCCGTAATATGAGAGAAAGAGGTAGTAGGAACCAAGTATAGCCGGCCCGAGGATATGGGCAAAATACATGGTCGCGATATATCCAAGCGCGGTGAGGCCGATGATAGTGCCGAGGGAGATGACTGACTGGCGCCTGATCGGCTCGATTGACATGAACCGCGAGAAATACCGCGTGAGGAAAGACACAGCAATCGTTGGGGAAGGCACGAATTAATGTTTTCTTTATCAGCCGGAGTTCTTAGCTCAAACCCGATTTCCAAAGAAGACGGACCCGCCCTTATGGGAAGCCCCGGTCGGAAAAGAGAGATGTTTTATGACGGGATTGATCAGGAGACATACCCTTATACCTCCCCATTCAGATAATCTTAAGACAGGAGATAGAATGGACATACTGGTGAAAATGAAGGATAAAAGGACGATTTTAGTGGCGGCGATCCTGCTTCTCCTCTCTCTCATGGTATTGTATATCCGGGGCTTGCCCCTGATTAACCTCGGAAATACAGATATCCTCAATATCGTGGCAATGGACGATCCACTCTACAACCTTCGGCAGATTGAGCAGATGGTGGTCAATTACCCGACTTATGCCTGGTTCGAGGCTATGACCCTGTACCCAACTGGACAATTAATCCCCTGGGGGCCGATGTTTAACTGGATTACCACGACGTTTACGATGCTTACCGGGGCATCCACAAGGTCTGAAATAATATCGGCAGCCCTGTGGGTCCCCCCAATCATGGCGGCCGTCATGGTGCCCGTGATGTTTGTCCTGGTCAGGAAGGTCTGGAACTGGAAAGCAGGCCTCCTTTCTGCTGCATTCATCGCTGTTGTGGGTGGACAGTTTTTCTTCAGGTCCTTGGCCGGATACCTCGATCACCACATCGCTGAAGTGCTGTTCAGCACGATCTTCTGCCTTGTCTACATCTATGCAATCGTCTATTTGAGGGAGCACCGTGTTGATTTCAAGGTGAAAGAGGCCTGGACGATGCCAATCGTTTTTTCAGCTCTGTCAGGAGTCGCATATGTCCTTGGCTTCCTCACCATGTCCACGATGATCCTTTTTGCCTTCATCGTAGCGCTCTCGACTATCGTCATATTTATCGTTGATTTTTTTCATGGAAAGCCGAGCGACTATCTTCTTGTATTAAATACCGTGACCTTTGGCATAGCCTTCGTTATTTCACTTGTTTTTTCGGTTCTTTCTGGAGGAATTGGAGAAGAATTCGGGCTCTACCTCTATAGCCTGGCTCATCCGATCTCCTACCTCTTCCTGATTATCGGGACAGTAATCCTTTACTGGCTCTCACACTACCTGAAAGGTAAAAACAGACTATACTTCCCTGCCTCTGTAATTGGACTCGGAATCATCGCATTTCTGGGATTATTTGTCCTGCTCCCTGATTTGTATGGGGCATTCATCAATGGTATTGAAGTCTTCTTTGGCTTCAATCCCTTCGCCGTCACCGTGCAGGAAGCCCGTCCCTGGACCCTCGCAGAAGCATGGCAGGTTTTCAATTTTGGTCTCCTGCTGATGATCGGGGGGGTGCTCGTCCTCCTCCATAAAGCGTGGAAGGAGTACCGGCCCGAGCACATCTTCGTGCTGGTATGGTCCGTATTCATTATCATCGCGGCATTCCGGCAGGTCCGGTACGAGTACTATCTCGCAGTCAACATTGCCCTCCTCGGTGGGATCTGTGTAGGATATGCCTTTGAGCGTGCCTGGCCGGATATCAGCCTTTTGGCAAAAGGATCCGGCGGAAAGGAGCCAAAAGAGGAGGTGAAGGAGGAGAAAGGATCGGCAAAGAAGAAGAAAGCCGACAGGGCTGCACAGAAAACAACCCAGAAAACCACTTCGAAGCAAAAGACCAATTACCCAAACCTCCTCCTTGCAGTGCTCGTCGGTGTATGTGCCGTCATCTTTGT
>CAZRAQ010000001.1:102804-104599 GCA_964598015.1 uncultured Methanoregula sp.
CAGGGCCATACGGATCGGCAGCGTTCTTCATGGCACAGTCCGAAGCGGCCACAAACCAGATCGCAGAGCACCAGGGGACCCGTTACGTCATCACCGATGTTGAGATGGCGATCGGGAAGTTCTGGGCAATGGCCACCTGGTACAATGCAACTGAGGCACAGGTGCCGTACCAGCCGACCTTTTATATGCCTGATTCCAATAACCCCGGCTCCTACACACCACTCACGGTCTATACGGACAAGTATTACATGACCACCATCTCCCGGCTCCACAACTTTGATGGGTCATCTACCCCTGCAGGAGAGGTGTACTATGTCGAATACACCACGACTCTCGTCAGTCGATCCGACCAGGCCGTGATCACCAACGCCGTAGTGATGGATGCCGACAAGGCAAAGGCTGCATCAGCCCAGTACAACCTGCAGGCACAACCCGGCACAGGTGCTGCCGTAGTCAGTCCGCTTTTCATCCAGCCTACCACCGATATTCCGGCGTTGCTTCATTACCGGCTTGTACACGAGTCGCCGACCGATGTGCTCTCTGATGCGTCGCATGACCTGCGGTATGTCAAGGTCTTCGAATATGTTCCAGGAGCCCGGATCAGAGGAGAGGGGGTCATCGAGCTCTCCCTGGTGACCAATACGGGGAGGCAGTTCACCTGGCGTGCGGCAAGCGTGAATGGCGAGTTCACTGTACCGTATTCGACTGAAGGGAATCCCTATGATGTCCGGGCAACGGGCAAGTACCGGGTTGCAGGAACCGGCCGCGAGTACTCGGTTTCAGAGGATGCTATCATGAGGGGAGTGCAGATCAGTTAAGAGATGACGGACAAGTGCTCGGCAGTCTGCGGGGAGGAATTTTCTGCCCACGACATGGAGATCTCCCGTGAGAACCGGGCACGCATCAAGAATGCCATAGCCCATCTGCCAGACTATGTGAAGCAGTACGCCCCTGAAGCTGCCCTCGAAGAAGACATCGGGCGGGTCCATGACCCCCGGCACATCCGGATGATCGAAGAGTTCAGTTCCTACGGCGGCCTCCATTACATCGACATGGATACCTATGTGACCGGGGATTCCTTCACCACCGCCCTGCTTGCCGCAGGGTCATCCATCAGGGCATGTGGCCGGGCTCTTGACGGGGAGCACTGCTTTGCCCTTGTCCGCCCGCCCGGGCACCATGCTGAGCCGGACCGAGCTATGGGATTCTGTCTCTTCAACAATGCCGCAGTTGCAGCGGCCTGGGCGCTCCAGAAGGTGGATCGTGTCGCGATCGTCGACTGGGACCTCCATCATGGGAATGGTACCCAGAAGATCTTCTATCGGAGTGACCGTGTTCTTTTCTGTTCAATCCACCAGAGTAACGCCTTCCCGGGCACTGGATGGATCGATGAGATTGGAGAAGGGAGGGGGCGGGGCTTTACCCTCAACGCCCCGATAATGCCAGGCGGCACGATCGACGATTATGCCTACGTATTCGATGAAGTATTTGCTCAAGCAATCTCCCACTTTTCCCCTGACCTCCTTATCGTCTCTGCCGGGCAGGACCCTCTCTCTGATGATCCAATGGAAGGGATGCAGCTCTTCCCGCGGGACTTCGCGATCCTGACCCGTATCCTGATGGAAGCCCATGAAAAACCCCTTGCCCTTGTTCTTGAGGGAGGATACGGCCCTTCACTCGGGGCAGCAGTCGCGGCGGTGTTTTATGCACTGCATGGAAAGCCGGTCAGGATGCCGTTTGGTGATCCCCGTGAAAGTACCATAAAAGCGGTTACGCAGCTGAAAAAAGTGATGAT
>CAZRAQ010000002.1:0-67859 GCA_964598015.1 uncultured Methanoregula sp.
CACGCCCGCGACTGGGGTTCGAATCCCCATAGCAGCACTTTTTCCATTTCTGGTTCTGGTCCTTGATTCCTCTCTCCCTCTCGTTTCGAAATATGCAATTGAAAGAGTGAGACCTGTCATCCCCTGCAGGGCTTTATCGCGGCGGGAATAGCGGAAGGCGAGAAACCCCCTGGTAAGCCTCAATGCTGACTGATACACTCTTTATTGAGATGAATTGACTGTTTTTACGCAATGAACCCTAACTTATATGTACCTGCATTGGGCATACCCCTCATGTACCAGATATGATTGAGAAAGTCAGAGTCCCACGGAAAGTATACCAGGAGCTGGTGATGATCAACAGGGAGATTCACTACCCAAATGATTATCCCCTGGCGATAAAGAAGGCCGAGAATAATGGTTTCATCCATGCAGCCGAGTGGTTGAAAAACAATGAGGAACTCTATAAAAGGGGTTTTGCAAGGGGTTTTGAACCGGCAGACTAAATTGACGCCTCGATGAGGACGCTGATGCCCCTCCTTCTTTTTGGCGAGCGATTTTTCGATTGGCACAGGTTTATGAGATAATTTTTTTAATGTCGTTCAGGGGGCAATGTGATGAAGAAGATCTGATTGCGGCAATCTCAGGGACTTGAGTGAAAATTTTTGCCCTTCTGCACTGCATTGTTTGTGCCCTGCTGTTCACGCAAATGGCATTTTTCGTGTGTCTTTCAGGAAACGGCAGAGAGCGCCGATGTAACCTTTTCACCCTGTAATTTCTGGAAGAAGGACCGGGCTCTTTTTGGAAGAGAACGGATAGAAGGGATTATAAGTGCGAGAATTTTCTCCAGGGATAAAAAAGTTCAGAGAGAATCGGGATCTCTCAAATCTCTCTTTAATGACGAATATCAGGCATTTCGCTGCTAAAATACGACTATTTTATTATCATTTTCTCTCTCTCCCTTCTGGCACTAGCCTCCTTTGAAGGGTGCGAACCCTCTTCCTCGGGAACGTGCGGCATCCCCTGTCCCGTGCATACGTGGAGAGCGGCGCAGGGGCAGAAGAACCGGCAAAATATTATTATTTTTACTTTAATAGGATAATTATTGCTACGATTATTCTTATTCATAGTAAATTTCGGCGTAACCTTGACAGGCACGGCGGATTTCGGGGACATTTTAGCGATACATTTAAATACCAATTGACATTATCAATTTTATATACACTAAAACTCAAAAATCAAGGTGATTTTATGGGAACAAAGATTGGAAAAGAGAAGATCAAGCGCGAACCCGGCTACCTCTATTACCTGGGGAAGGATGGGTTTGTATGGGCAGCACCGATGAAGAACAACAAGGGCGGTAAGAAGAAGAAAGTCGGAACTGAAAAGATCGCCCGCGAAAAAGGCTTCCTCTATTATCTTGGCAAGGACGGATTCGTCGGCAAAGCCAAGATGAAGAACGCCTGAATTTTCCTTTTTTTTGCCGTTTTCGTCAATTACCTGAAATCATGACGATTTGAGGATGAAAAAGCCCCCTACTCCGGGATATGATTGCCGAACCGTCCCTGCCGCCATATCAGCCCTTTCGGACAGAACGGCTGAAAGGCATTCCGGCACCCCCTCGCTCCACTTACCGGGATTTTGTCTGTACTCTTGGTCCGATGATGGTCCATATCCAGTCGGCAAGCTCCCTGATGTTCTTGGTCTGTATGAACACTTCCCCCGGGCCTGTTATCTCCGTCACCAACCCTTCACCGCTCAGGAAAGTCTCTTTCAGCCCGCCAAATTTACGGACGACATAGGAGCAGCTCTCGGAGAACGCGACAAGATGGAAGTTGTCAACGATCAGTTGTTCGCCGGGCTTGAGCACATGCTTATCGATGGCACCAAAGGTATTGATGAAGACCAGGCCATTTCCGGTTGCCCTGATCATGAAGAGTCCCTGCCCAAAGAGTCCCTTCGTAAACCCTTCCCATTTCACATCAAGATCGATACCCTGTTCTGATGCGAGATAGGAGGATTTCTGGAGTATGAAGCCCTTGCCTTCAGAGATGGGGAGCGTGTCGATATCGCCCAGGGGTGCTGCTGAAAAAGCAACTTTTCCCTTGGTCTTGACCGCGGTGAACTCGTTGACAAAGAAACTCTGGCCCCCGATAAGAGAAAGGGAGAGCGATCCCCAGAAACTCTTCTCCCGTTGCGCTGTCTTCACCTCAATGGCCGGTTCCATGTACGTCATGGAGCCCGATTCTCCGGTTATACTCTCTTCAGGATCAAGGGTGATCACGAGGAGAGAATAGGAGGGCTTGTATTGTATCTCGTGTTGCATATTCTACACTCAGGATAGGAATACAATAAAAGCACCGGGTTGGCGGGCGTTGTACATGTGAGGCAAAGGAAGGGTGATGAAAAGAAAACGGCGGAAGAAGCAGGCAGGTCTCCCTGCATCCGAATTATTACACCACCGGCACGGTTGAAATAGAACTTGACCGATATGACAAGAAGTGGGTATCGCACGACTTAACTCTCATAGGTACTATAGGTAATTTCCGGGAGGACTCAGCAAGATGGAGGATTTCCACAGATGCGATAAGGGAGTGATGTAAATCTTTCACATAGTAAAAAAGAAGTGAAAGATTGGTGCCTGAACTGTGGGGCAGAGCTGCCATATAACCCAGGGGAATGGCCACCAGGGTTCCCGAGGTTATGCCCCAAATGTGGCAAAGATCCCGACTACCTAAATAAGAGAATCACGTTCCAGTGAACCAGAGGCATGATCAATAGAGCCTCATGTAAAGCCCTCATAGATTCGTTTTATTGGCAAGGTAGCACCCCTCATTTACCAACGTGGAATTATTCCGGCGAGAAGAGATTATAAAAAAATGGTTGTGGCGGTATACATCATTTATCTTTTCCAGGTGGATTGGGGGCAGATGTAAACTCTGCAGATATTGTATGGTTCGATATAACATTGTTGAAGGTCACAACTACATTCTTCATACCAATCACATCCCCGCCGCCAATAGTAATATCATCAATGGTTAATCCAGTGAGCCAAGACTTTTTACTACCTTGTATTTCGAATGTTTTTGATCCTCCAGACAAGACAGTAATTTCGCCAGAGGGGGTGATATTCCCGTCACCAATTACGGTTGCATTAATAACGTATTGTGATGGTATTGGCGCTTTATTGACTGTTATCCATACCTGTGCTTCGTTACTATCTGCTATACCATCGTTAGCCTTGTAGGTGAAGGTAATGTTTCCATACCACTCTGGTAATGGGGTGTAGGTAAACGAGCCATCTGCATTTAAGAGCAGGTCTCCGTTAATAGGAGAAGATATACAAGATGCTGTTAATGGGTCTCCTTCGGGATCAACATCGTTTGATAATACTCCAAGTGAAGGAACAGTTAGAACATCGCCCTGATTCACGTTATATGAATCATCACAAGCGACAGCGGGGTGATTTGATGCCACTCTAACTGCACTCACTGTATTTCCATAATTATTCGTCCCACTGAACGAATTACAATCTGTTGAAAGGGATACTGTATCAATAAAATGGTCTGCGATTGCGTTTGGTCCAAAATCCCATGTTAAGGTATATACACCACCTTGGTTTATCCAGATACAATGATGAGTCTGACCCCCAAAAGTGGTTTGGCCAGTTCCGTCCTCGTAAAAAGTATAAATATCGGCGCCATCCGTTCTGTCCCATGTACCAACGATACTGCACGGAGAGCCAATATATAGATTATATAAATTTGATATCTCTAAGACAGTCAATGTTCTATTATAGATCATAACTTCGTCGATGTCCCCAACAACAAAATTTGTTCCTCCTGCCCACATATGAGCCCCGATTGCTGGAGTTAATCCCACATGCCAATAATTTATGTCTGGTATAGTGCTCGTACCATCCAGAACACCGTTTAAATATACCTGATAAGTGGTAGTATCCTTGTTTAGTGTAGTTGTTACCATTATCCATTCATCAAGAGGAACATTTGAACCACCTATTACCACATGCCAATTATTGTCGCCCATCTTTACACCGCTAGCGACATGCCCGTCGCTAGAAAGACCCATTCCTATTTCAGGATCGCCGGTATTGATGAAGCTTTCAGATGGTATATTTTCTGATAGATTAACGAATGCCACTAAAGTGACTTGTCTTGCTTCTGGATTGGAGGAAAATAAAAAAGGAAGTGTTACCTTATCGTTTCCGTCGAAGTAAAGAGCTTTACCTGATACCCCATCAGTAACAGTAGCACCGTTAATGGTTCCATCATAGCTGTTAACTGAATTATCCGTTGCACTTCCATCATCGAACGAGTAATATGCTACCAAACCATCTTTTTCCGGGATGATAAGAGCTGTTGCCTGACATATCAACAATGTGATTACTACCAGGAAAATTAGCAGAACCGATCTTTGTTTCATGTAGGGAGATACTTCACAACAAGCATAAAGATACCCTCTGTGGATTTATCGAAAGACTCTCCTGCTGTAGGACTCGCACGGCAAGCGCGGATCATTGGAAGAGTTACGGGAACACATTTACAGGAACACATGAAGAGGGATGGATTCCTCTCTGTACAATCAAGAAAAAAGTTCTCATGTTCTACCAAATACAAAGCATATAATAGCCCGTTAGAATGGTTGTTAGGCACCATTAAGAGGAACATAGTGGATCGGTGAAGAGTCTCTTTAAACCCCAACAGAACGCGAATATGACCGTCGTCTAATACAGACCACCGAGACCATATGTTTATACCAAATGAATAAACATACTCCCACATCGATGGGAAGAGCAGGATTTCGGAGTGCTGGTCGGCATCTCTTATTCTTTTCCCTGTTCGGCTGAGCAGGAGGAGAGCAGTCCGTGCCTCCCATCATAAAAGAGGTCTACTACTATGAAAAGAGGAATTTATTTGATACTTGTTTTGTTCGTGATTGTAACGATCACGGGTGTTGCCCTTGCGGTGAAACCAGAAAATCCGGGAGATCAGAGTAATGATCCAATTACTGCATTGTGGAATGCAGTCAACGCACTCCAAGATGCGGTAAATGGGCTTCAGGCAAACGATACTGCACAAGAAACCAAGATTGTTGATTTGCAGACTATAATGTCAGCGCTATGGGGAAATGCAACCCAACAACAGACTGCGATAGAAAATGAAGTGGGTGCACGCACAGGAGATATTCAAGCGTTGTGGACAAATGCATCGGAACAACAGAGTGCAATAGATTATGAAGAAACCGCAAGGGATACAGCAGATCAGGCACTATGGGCAAATGCATCGGAACAACAGAGTGCAATGCCGAAGGTCGTCATTGTTAAAGGTTCAGCCCAGCATATGGACATAATTTACCCACCGAAAGGGTTTACTACATCAGATTGTGACATAATTATTCGTCCCGAACATAGTATTACTCTCGAATATGGTGTTGGGGATGTTACTTATATCGCTAGTGGCTTACTTTTTTATGCTGATGAAGAATTTGGGGAAAGGTGGCGTATTCATGCACGAATTAATTATCATGCTGAAAACGACCAAACACAAACACAGGAATCTGATCGAGATATTAAATATACAGTTATTTGTCCGTGTACTACTGTGAATGTATAAGGACTACCCCGATTTTTTATAACATTTAATGATCTTCCAAATATTTTCCAGTTTTATAAGAAATAATCACACAAATGAATGATAATAATGCCATTAAACCCTCTAATACGCTCAACCCATAAGGAGAATCTAGAAGTATGGAAATAATAACTAAGACAGTTCCAATAAACGTATTGATGGACGATATGTGTAATATATGTGAACTTAATCTTCTAACATCAGCACTCTCATTTAAATTTATGATCAACTTATCGTTTCCGTAGACCTTTTTAGATGTACTGCCACAAACTGGACAGTTATCCGATTGATTTGAAATATTAAATTTATACCCGCAATTTAAACATATGTTATGGCTCTCATTCGTAGTCATTGAACTAGTATTATCTAAAAAGAAGTTATCTTTTTTTGTCACACTTCCGTTGATTGCTGGGTCCTCCCAGACATCTAATATTTTACCGCTTCATCTTTCTCAAACCGTCCAGGAAGGCGTTTAATATGGGTTATCTTCGGCAATTTATTCTATAATATTATAATATATAATATATATTTAATACGATATACATTGTAGAAATTACAAAAAGAGTGTAACCCTATGTCAAAACGCCCCGGCCGGGATTCGAACCCGGGTCGGAAGCTCCGGAGGCTCCCAGGATATCCACTACCCTACCGGGGCAGGTCGAAGGCACGCAAGGGGTGTCTTCCATATCAACAGGTCGTAGGACCGTATAATGATTGTGGAATCAGGCATTCTCAGGCCGGGGAATAGGTCATAGGGAATCAGTCCGGATTTTTTTTCCACGGTTCATGCTGCATCACTGAGTTATCAGGGAGAGAATCAGGCTTTTTGTAATAGAGAGCTAATGCCGGGATTATGCTGAATCAGGAGGGCTGCCTGACTTTATAGGTATGCCAGATCTTACAGGCTCCTTCGTGGCTCACCATGCAGGGGCCGACCGGGGTTCTTGGTGTGCACACCCTGTCAAAAAGTTTGCAGTCCGAAGGCTGGGCAATTCCCCGAAGCACTTTGTCACAGATGCATGCCGAATGTTTGCTTACCGGTTTGAATTCGATTCCAAATTTTTTCTGGGCGTCATAGTGCTCGAATTTTTGCCTGATCTTGAGACCTGATGCAGGGATGACCGGAAATCCACGCCATTCCACGTCTGCAGGCTCAAAAACCTGGTACATCAGATCGATTGCTTTTACGTTCCCTTCACGGCAGACTGCCCGCGGATAAGCATTATCGATACGATGCGTCCCTTCCCTGACCTGCGAGACGAGCATGAGGAGTCCGAGGAGAATATCTTCCGCTTCAAAGCCAGCCACAACCTGGGGGACCGGAAACTGTTCATATTCATGGTATCCCGAAACCGTGCAGACATGCCCGGGGAGCATAAAGCCATGAATGTGAGCCTCCCCCTGATCGAGAAGCCACTTCATGGCAGGAGGGACCAGCCGGTGACAGGAGAGAACGCTGAAGTTGTCAGGTGGCTGGGAGAGGAGGGTTGCTGCAACGGTCGGAGCGGTTGTTTCAAACCCGACGGAAATGAAGACAACCTCCTTGTCAGTCTGGCTTGCGATCTCCACCGCCTTGTGGACTCCCTGCACCACCCTGACATCACCCCCGGAGGACTCGAGAGACCCGGAACTGCCCGGGACCCTGAGGAGGTCCCCATATGTGGCCACAATACACCCCTGATTGACAAGGTCAAGTGCCGCATCAATCTCCCCCTGGGGGGTGATGCAGACGGGGCACCCCGGTCCCATCACTATCTTCAGGTTTTTTGGCAGCAGGCTTCGCAATCCATGGCGGGCAATTGCGGCCTCATGAGTCCCGCAGATATGCATAAACGAGAGGTCGCGGTCAACCGCTTCATGAAGTTTTCCGGCTATTTCTTTTCCGAGGGGCATTCCAGACTAAATATTTACCATTTTGCGCTGATAAGTATACTCATGATGAGCACTGATGCAGTTCTGAACGCCAGCCCGGCAATTCCGGGGGAAATATTCGGGATTTCTGGTAACTTCCTGGCCGTCATCATCCTTTTTATCGGGATTCTCTTGGCTGGTGCAATGTTCATCATCGTTCGTTGGCTCGGCAAAAAAGCAGACATGACCGAGTCAAGGATTGACGATATCATCATCGCTTCCATCGGCACTCCTGCCGTAGTAGCGGTCATCGTTATTTCAGTGTACGCATCCCTTCAGGTTGCAACCCTTCCTCCCGGTCTCGAATGGATAGTGGAGAGCAGCTATTTCGATGCGATCTCCATCATTATCGGTGCATGGATCGTTTCGGGATTTGTTCATAGCTTCATCAGCATCTACGGAGCTCGTCTGGTAGGCGATGAAGAGAGTGATATTGATGAGAGAATGATTGCAATTGCTCTCACTGCCGCAAAATATCTGATCTGGTTCATCGCATTTCTGCTCATCCTCGTCGTCCTTGAAATTGACATCACCGCGTTGATTGCAGGTGCCGGGATTGTCGGTATTGCCGTTGGCCTGGCAGCAAAGGATTTCCTTTCCAATTTTTTTGGGGGAGCGGTCATCGCAATGGACAAGCCGTTCAAACTGTATGACCGGGTAAAAATTGACAATTTCACCGGCGATGTAGTGCAAATTGGATCCCGCAGCACGAGATTGAAGACGCTCGAGAACCAGATTGTGACGATCCCGAATTCGAAGATAACAAGCAGTTCTGTGATGAATTATTCAATGCCCAATTCGATGAAGGTCCGGGTGCCTGTCGGCATTGCATATGCGAGCGACATTCCGAAAGTGAAAAGGATACTCTCTGAAATAGCCCGTGAAATTGCTGAAAATAACCCGTACATCCTCCAGAAGCCGGAACCGGTTGTGTACTTCCTTGAACTTGGCGTATCCGGCCTCAATTTTGAAATAGATCTCTGGACCAGTGATGTCACAAAAACTATGGAGATCAAAGATGGGGTAAATATGATGATTGCAAAGAGATTTGCTGAAGAGGAGATCGAGATTCTCTCTCCCTAGATGGACTTTCACCTGCACCTCGGCACCCCTAGAAGGACATTCCAGCGGCCGTTTTTATGACTGAATTGGCATATCAGATCCCTATCTCTACTGAGGTATTCCTCACATAAAACAGACGGGAGTTCCCTTTTCATCACCACACGGGGGATTTATCTTTTCGGAACTCATCTCTCCTGAAGATAGTATCCCTGTATTGAGCATTGTTGACGTGCGCCTCTCTGGGAACAATGCCCTGTTCCTGTCGTTCAGGTGCAGCACCAGTTTTATCCTTCCTCCCGGAAAAGATCCAGCATATGTTCGGGGTATCGTCATTCTGTCTCCATAAAGAGCCGCTCGCCAGTGCTCTCGCACAACTTGCACCCCTGACCGACCTGGTGGAGATCATGGATGACGGCCCCCATTATATCGAATCGGTTGAGCTGCTGGAGTCCCACTCATTTTGCTATACATTCCACGCCCCTTCGAGGAGCATCAACATCGCAAGCATCCATGAACCCATACGGCAGGCAAGTGTCAGGGTGATCGGATCCTGTTTCTCTCTTGCAGGGGAAGTGAATGCAGATGTGGTGATCCATCCTGGTTATGTTGCATGGGAGGAGGAATCCGAAAAAGCGGTCCGCCAGTTCCACACCTCCCTGAAAGAACTGAAAGCGCTCGCTGATGAGTCCTCAATCCAATTTTTCATCGAGAACATGGGCAACTGGAACTATTTTCTCCTGAAGGAGCCCTGGGAGATCTCCCACCTCGGCCTGTTCGATCTCGCACTCGATGTTGGCCATGCACATCTGAATCATTGCCTTGATGAATTTCTCTGCCTCCCGTTCCGTCATATCCACCTCCATGACAATAACGGGACCGAGGATGCGCATAACCCGGTCGGGAGCGGGAATATTGACTTCAATGCGGTCATGAAGGCCGTGCACCGGACAGGAGCTACCCCGATTATCGAAGTAGCAACGCTTGAAGGAGTGCGCCGCAGCCTTGCATATCTTGGGTGTACGATACCGGGGTAACGCATGCGTTGCCGGACTGCCCTTTCCGAATTTTCTGCCCGATATCCCGGTAAACTCTTACATAGGCCGTATCTCTTCCGCAATCTTTTAAAAGGTTCAGTCCAAAGGTTATTGGTGCATTATGCCTCAGTGGCTCAGCCGGTAGAGCGTGTCCTTGGTAAGGACAAGGTCGAGGGTTCAAATCCCTCCTGAGGCTCTCAATTCCAATCTTTTTTCCAGATTATAATTCTCTGATACGATTAAATTGGCAATACTGTTTCTGCGGATTGAACATGAGAAGTTTCCGCACGCTGCACTGATTGTATGAGTGTTTTCATCACACCAATGCATGCACGATGGTGCCGTGAATAACCGGACGAGAGATACCGGGAGTATCAATCCCGCGTTATCTCTCCGCCCGAACTCCGTATAGTCGCTTCGATTGTATCCTGAAGACTCCTGTCAGCCTGGGCATGATCAACGGTCGGAAAAACACCGACAAGGGGGAGGGGTTTGAATATCGCACGGGGAGGCTTACCCTCTTTTTCCGGCACCTGCCCCGGCTCTATGACCCGGGTTGTCCCATCATCCCAGATAGCCAGATTCCCGTATCCCTGCGCATCCCAAATCTTCCTGATGATCTCTTTTGTGTGAAGCATACTCTCGTCCTCTCACAAGCATTGCCAGCCAGGGCAATTAAGGTGATGGTAGCGGGATGCTGACGGGGATACAATCATCCAGAATGAAACGCACATGAGACTCCTTCGTCACATCTCCCCCAAATGAAAATCGCGAATGCGATTCTCATGCCAAAAAGAAGTCTTGTCGATCCCTCTCTTCCCAATCACGGAAATGACCATCAGTCACGAGGTGTTTTGCGGTATACCATGCCCTGGAAAATAGCGATCTTCTCACCCTTTTCCCCCGTCACCTGCACGGTATAACTGGCCAGTTTCGGATTTCGGGCAAATTCCTCGGCTTCAGCATACAGGATACCCGAACGTGCAGCGGTGAGATAGGAGATGTGGGCATTGATCGCTGCAGCAGGGACACCGTGCGAATTTGAAGCAAGTGCAAACGCCGTGTCAGCAAGGGTAAAAATTGCCCCTCCATGGACCGTTCGGTGGCTGTTCAGATGCTGTTCCCCGATCTCCATTCTCACCCTGGCCCTTCCAGGAGATACCTCAACAAGCTCGACCCCGGTCTGCCGGGCAAATACATCTGCATCAAAGAAACTGGCGGATTCTTCCATACAGGAAATGTATCCCTGCAGGAAGAGAAGAGAGTATGGTTCCTTCTACGATCAAAGAATATCACGGGAAAACAGAAGAGTTGCTGCTGAATCACACTGGCTTTAAAAGAGGATCCTTCTGGTGAACCCGAAAGCAGTACGGGATCAGAAACGGCAGGAATAAAGAAAAATTGGAAACCTTTTTTATGAGTTACTTAATGATTGTAATCCAATGCACAACCATGCCGACCAGCGGATAGATAAGATCCGGAAACTGTTAACGGAGAATCCCCGCGGGATGAGTATCTCTGAGATTGCTGATCGGCTTGGCCTGAAGAGAAACGTTGTTTCCGGGGACCTGAACTACCTTGAACGACTCGGCCATGTCGAGATGCAATCGATAGGAACAAGCAAGGTATACTTCCCGACCACGAAGATACCTCTGTCAGGAATTCTCAATTATTCTTCGGACATGATCCTTATCCTCGATGATACAAGGAAAGTCCTCGAGGTGAATGACCCCCTTCTGAAAATGACGGGCACAAGGAGGGAGGAGACGGTAGGAAAGCCGATTGAAGAATGCCCGGGACCCCTCTTTGCGGCGATACAGGCAATGGAAGGAAAAGATGAGGGAGTACAGGACCTGACACTCTGGCTACCCCAGCTCGACGATCCCCGTGGAGTGCGCCATTTCCGGGCGAAAAGGATCCCTGCAGTATTTGAGGACACCCGACGGGGAACCCTGATAATGATAGAGGATATTACCGAGGAGGTCCGGTACAGGGATGCGCTCCGTTTGAGCGAAGCCCAGTACAAGACAATTGTTGAAGACCAGACCGATCTCATCTTCCGGTTTCTCCCCAATGGCATCATCACGTACGTAAACCGGATCTTCAATGAGACGTTTGGCAAAGGAAATACCGAATTTCGCGGAGCGAATATTTATTCCTGTTTTCCAGAACCGAACCGGCTTGCATTTCTCGAGCATGTCCACAGCACAAAAGGTGAAGGCCCTGTGGTGACGAGGGTCCATGCGGTCCCGATTGGAGGTACAACCCGGCGGTTCTCTTTCACCATACGGGCAATAATCAATGAAGATAAGAAGATCATCGAGTATCAGGGGATCGGCAGGGATATCTCTGCAGAACTGGATGCACGAGACCAGATGATGCAAAATATTGCTGAAAAAGATTTTTTATGCAGGATAGCACAGAATTTTCTTGAAACAACGAACGATAGCGATATTTTTGCACATCTCTCCTCAGGTATCACCGAGATCGTGCCTGATGCCGTGGTGGTGATCAGTTCCTACAATGACTCTACAGGAATGATGACTGCGCGAGTGATCAGCGATGAAAAGGGTGTCGATCGCCTGAAGGAAATTTTTGGGGCGGATAATTTGGAATTTTGCCTCTCCCCTGAAGTACTCGCAAAAACGGATGAATATGAGCGGATAGAGAACGGGAAGCTCGCAGAAATGAAGACAGATCTCCTGAACCTGCTTTTGGGAGATTCTGCGATCAAGCGTCTGCAACAGGCTATCGGTCATCGAAAAGTCTACGCAACCCTGATGATCTGGGAGGGAAAAGTCATCGGTGCAACGGCAGTCTGCGTTTCGGAATGCGATGAGCTGAAAAACAGGGCACTGGTCGAGACGTGCATCTGCATGGCAGCGCTTACCTACCAGCGACATCTTGTGCAAGAGTCATTATCTCTCTCCAAAAATCGCTTTTCAATGGTTACCAAGTCGTCCCCCCTTCCCATTGCAATCATCGGTCCCGCTGGGCAGTATCTCTTCCTGAACAACAAATTCATCTCAAAATTTGGGTACACACTTGATGATATACGCGATGGAAAGAGGTGGTTTCTCCACGCATTCCCGGATGCAGGCGTGCGGCAGAAGGCACGGGATCTCTGGCTGCAGGATCTGAAAAATTCGGGGCGAGGTGAGATCCCCCTGAGGCAGTTCAGGGTCAGGTGCAAGGATGGATCATTCAGGATGATTGTGTTCCATCCGGTTATCCTTCTTGACGGTTGCCAGCTGGTTATCTATGAAGATATCTCCGAGATGGAGGACGCAGAACGGATCAGGAATCTTCTTGCAGAGATCATCCGCTCCTCCCATGATGCGATCATTGGAATGACCGTTACCGGGAGGATCCAGACCTGGAACCCGGGTGCAGAGAGGGTATATGGATATACGGCTGAAGAGGCGGTCGGGAAAGACATCGAGATAGTCTTTCCATCGACCCATCTGCATGAAAAAGAATGGATCCTTGTTCAGGTCAGGTCAGGCGAATTCATATCCGACCTGGAGACAAAGCGGGTGAGGAAAGATGGCGGGGTGATCGATGTTTCTGTCACGATTTCCCCCATATTTGACCGTGAGAGGAATATCATCGGCACGTCCACGATCGTAAAAGATATCACGGCAAAAAAAGCAGAAGAGCGGTTCAGAGCGCTCGAGTCCAAATACCAGGAGAGGGTTGATTCGATCAATGTCGGTGTCTATCGGAGCACGGGCGATCCCCAGGGAAGATTCCTCTGGGGAAATTCATACCTCGTAAAGATACTTGGGTATTCATCCTTGGAAGCGGTCAGGGAACTTCCTGTCGCGGATATCTTCCTCCAGACTAACGGGCGGAAGGAACTTATTGAAGAGCTGAGGCGCAGTGGGTTTGTGAAGAACCGGGAACTGATGCTGAAAAAGAGTGATGGATCCGTACTCTACGTTCGTGTTACCGCTCTGGCAACGTTTGGAGTGGGCGGCGAGATCTCCTACATCAATGGCATTATTGAAGATGTCACCGAGAATAGGGTTCTCTCCCGAAAACTTGCTTCACTGCAAGGTTTTTCAGAGAATAATCGTCTGCCTCCTTCATAAGGACGCCAAATCATCCTGTCGCATTCGATGCAAGGCATAAACAGTCCAATCCTCATAACCTTATCACTTGCTTCCTGATGCAAATGCTCAGGAAAAGAAGAGCACCTAAAAAATCAGACTTTCCCAATGAAACCGAGATCTGATTTCCGCAAAGTACTCATTTTTTTGCAGTTGAATCAGGAACGAGCAGTTCGGTGTAGTACGGAGGGTAGAACAGGATCTTTTCCTTTCGCAAGGGATCCTGAAGCAAAATCCCCGCCTCTGTCCGCTCAGCGGTTATGATATAGGAATAGTAAAGGAGCCTTTTCACTTCAGGAATGTCTTCGATTCCCTGAAGATCTCCGGCATCCATCCCTTTGCATTTATCATAGGTGCCTTTCTTCGTCTTACCGTGGAGAAGATGATAGGATTCAAGAATATATCTGGTATTTTCATCACGGATCACCAGCCACTTGAGAGGATGGAAGGTAGGAATGAGGACTCCACGGACGTGGATTTTCGTATAAAACCAGATACCCGCAGAGAGAAGAAGAACACCGATAAAGAATACAGCATACCCCCAGGCGAGGGATTCTGACCCGGCCCCCTTTGCCAGCACTCCTGCATAGACGATACTGGCGAGAAAGAGGACGATGCTTGGACCCGGGAAAATACCAAGGGTGAATTTTTTAAGCGAAAGAGGGTAGAAGAGAGGAATACCGGGAGAGGCGAGGCTGTCCAGGACGAGGTGGGAACAGGCCCCCGCAAAGAGGATAAGGAGGAGGACCAGGGGGAATTCATCCCAGAATGGAAAAGCTCCGATAATGACTCCAAGGACGATCCCAGACCACGCAAGTCCGGCAACAACTGCTGCCCCTGCAATGCTGTGGGTGAACCCGCCATGGGTCAGAATAAAAAGGGAGGGATGGTTGTCAGTCATTGGTTGAAAGAGGATATCGATATCAGGGAGTATCGCCCCAAGCACCGCTGCAAAGAGATACACGGAATCAGCAGAGGAAGGGAGAAGGAGACTTACCGCAAAAGCGTGCGAGAGTGAATCCACAGCATGAGTTATCCGTTTCATCTGAAAAATTATACGCCGGCAATCCAGCCCTGTTGTCACCTTGAAAGTATCCTGTTGTACAATAACGACCCGGTTCTTTCAAAAAAACCTCTTCGCTGCTTTTTGTGGGGCTAGATAAAATCAGCGGTGGTATCTGGGATATCCAGCCAGTCACGAAAAGAGCTGCCAAGGCATCATATGGTGACAGCGGGGTGTATTGCTTGTGGGGTGTGGCGGCTACGCTCAGCCCATACAAGATATATCCGGTTTATCAATCCTCCCCCCCGCCAAATCCTCCCCGCAGTGTTTATTCATCGGTATCGGGAATTTACGAGCAGGGATGGTACTCTTTTACAGGAGCCATCAGGACCTCGCCTGCAAGGATCCTGTTCAAATCCCGGTATCCGATAACATAGAGATTCTGCTGGATGAGGGCATTGAGTTCGTGTTTCTTTGGGCCTATAATCGGGGACAGCCATGCAGTCCCTTCATGTTCACCGGCAGGATCGACAATCTCGACTGAACGGTGGAAGAGAAGAGGGGGAATATCTTCTGGTATTATGAAATAGCGTGAACCGGCAATCTCCATGGATAAACCCCTGCCCGACCTGCGTGCGGTGCCTGCACGGGTATATGCACTGCATGGTACCTTTCCCATACCCTTTCACCACCAAAACTATTGGTATTGAAGAGATGTAAAGATAGCGTCAGACACTAAATTGAGGGTTATTTGGCAGAATAAGCAATAATAAAAGGATTTTCTTCAATGCCTGCCATCGATCTCCCCCTGATTCTTGTCCTTTATAAAAGACTGCGGACTTTGAGATCCAAATGCTCATAAAACTCTTTAAGATGAAAAATAACGGTCAATTATCAGCACATATAAGGAAAGTTTATATACAGAACAATACAACAAAAGAGATGAAGCCAGCATGGCCCGGGACCGGGTATAGGTTTGAAAATGCTGATACTCTAATTGATGGATGACTGATACTCTCACGCATCAATTATATACCTGGTCCGGCCCATGATGGTCTATTTTCGCATTGTCTCATCTCATCACTCCTGCACGTCGCTTCTTTTCAGAAAATCCTCATAATGAATCAGAAAAGAGGCATGACGGGATATCAGGTTCGAATTGTTGGGGAGCTTTGCCGCAGGAGACCCGAAAATCGCTCTTCTTGATGCAACTTGCGTTTTAGTGACATCCTGTAATCTCATATCATAATCATGTACAGCATGAGAGAGAGGAGAAATGCCAGCAGGAGAACTGCAGCAGAGAGAGGTGGTACAAAGAGGATCATTGCGTTGACGGTGCTTGCCATCTGGACCACCCGCTGGGAACCAAAAACACGGATCCGTTCGCAGAGCGCCGTGCTCCCCGCTGCCTCACCAGGGGAAAGGGTTCGCAGTGCCTCATTCACCGCCTGGTCAATATAGGGAAGGATCGATTCAGCAGGGACCACCAGCCCTACAGGATTTTTTCCGGAGAGAATATTTACCACATGTGAATCGGTTGTCATGACCTCGGCCTCATCAACGTGAACAAGTACGTGGTCCCGGAGGAGATCCCGCACCCCGGCCTGGACATTGTTGCCGTCGATGAGGATATACGCAGTAGTCTGCTCGCCCGCCTCGATAATCAGGGCTTCGATCCCTTCGTCGCCAAATCCTTCCTTCCTTGAATAGGGGGGTATCACCTGGGCATATCCAACCCGGTAGGAGAATTGTTCCAGTCCTGGCCCTTCTTTGATTGCATGGAGGGCAGCGGTCTGGTATTCATAGGCAGCCAGTGATCCTGGCTGAACCGTTGAGATATCTCCGGTAAAACAATTATGTGCATCGACAAATGCCACATGCCGGAATGCGCTGTGGCCTTCGGCCATAATCGCCATTCCCACTCCAAGGTCAATATCCTCTGTTTTTTCAGGAGACCGGGTACTGATGATGAGGAGGGTATCATGAAATACCTGGTAGAGAACCGATACCGAACCATACTTGTACCGGCATGATCTGCTCGCATCCCCAGAGAACACCAGGTTTTTTCCCGCGTCCCGTATCGCGTCAATGATTTTTTGTATCTCATCTTCGGCAACAAGGTTGAAGTCATGCGTTGCAGTCCCGTGGGACACCATCACCATCTCACTGAAGGCGGACTGGAGGGTGTTTGGAAGGTTCCCACCCCCAATCTCCCCGAGAGGGCCGGGGTGGACATTCGGGACCGTAAAGAGCACCCCTTTCCCGTTTTCCTGCCGGAAAAAAAGGCTCACCTGCGGGACATACACCTCCTCACCAATTTCACGAAAAAAATCCTCCATGGTTTTTGAGCCATCAGTGATGTGGGCAATGAAAGTATTCAGGAAATTGAGGATGTGGATATGGAAGGCCCGGTAGAGCGGGCGTTCGATCGCCCAGATAAGGAGGACGAAACCGACACCAAAGACAAGGGAGGAGATGATCGCAAAGATACCGAATGGCGGGGTAAAGAGAAACACCCCTATCAGGATTCCCACCCCGCCCTGGATAAATGCCGGGACCACCATCCGTGTGACACGATAGTCCGCGATTGCGGCAAGGACGATCAAGCGTGCGCCGAAGATAAAACCAAGAGCAATCGCATAGGAAAACGGGAGCAGGGAGATGCTCACCACCATTCCTACCAGCGAGATGATGACCACAAAGACCGTGCATGAAAGGGCAAGCAGTGCCGAACGGTTCCAGGTGATCTGTCCTGAAATGGCATTCACCACAGGTTTTGTGGCCAGGAATCCTATGACGGCAGGGATGGTGAAACAGAGAGACCCGAAAAAACGTATGTTCTGTCCAAACCGCAGACTTGCCCCGTCAATAATGATGCCAAGGAGCACGATGATGGCGAGCGATACGGGCCATGACGGGGCGACAAAGAAGAACCGCGAGAGCCGTTCAATTGCGACATCCCCGCTCACGATTTTCATGCCCTCACTCCAGGCTATCCTGTCTGATTGGGAGGATGCCTGATGCCGCATCCTTCATTTCTGCACCAGAGGTCCAAAATAATGCTCATAACGCGTCTTCATGCTCTCCCACCCGGGAAGATTGGTCTGGCACCCCTCAACTTCCACGACATAGGATGCAGCAACCGTGCCAACCCTGCAGCAGACCCGGGGGGAAAGCTGTTTAGCATATGCCGTGAGGAAACCAGCCCGGTAAGCATCACCGGCACCGGTCGGATCAACCATCAAAACCGGGACTGCAGGGATATGCTCTCCGTTTCCCTCCATAAAGAGCGTACTCCCTTCGGCTCCGCTGGTGAATACCGCCATGGGAACCATCCCGACAAGGTCCTGCTTTCCGATCCTCATCATCCGGCACATGCCTTCGACCTCGTGCTGGTTGGCAAAGAGCAGGGAGATTTTCGAGATTATTGAATATAACTGTTCAGCCGAATAACGGTGAAGGTCCTGCCCGGGATCAAACGAGGCAAACCCTGACTTCTCTGCAACTTTCACATTGAAGACCGGGTCGGCTGTGGCCATGTGCACGAAGGGGAAGGATGGAGGATCCGATCTTGAGAAAATTTCAGAAGCCCCCCATTCAAAGAAGGTGACCTGGTCACCGGAAGGATCCGTGAACATGAACGCTGTCGGCGTATTTTTCGCAGGGACCGTGTAAAATTCGGTTATGACCCCGTTTTCCTTCAACCATGCTTCGTATGAACTCCCCGCAAAGTCGCCTCCGATTGCACTGACCAGGGTAACCTCCCCTCCCAGCCTCGCGATGCCGGTAGCGATATTTGCTGCACCGCCCCCATAGAGGACGGTGCGGTCGGTGATGGTCGATGAACTGTTTCTGACGGGGAGGGAGGAGACTCTGGATATATGATCGATCGCAGTATGACCAACGATATGAATCATAGTTCACATACTTCTTTTACCAGGAGGGGAATGTCCCGAAGTGCCTTGCCGACAACCGATTTTGCAATCTTTGCCGCATGGTCCTCCGATTCAGCCCTGAAAACTTTCATCTCCAGCAACAGGCCGACAAGCGCGGTATTTGCAACAACAAGGGCACTGTTCAGCTCTCCCTCACAGAACGGGCATTCGAGCATTCCTGGCTCGATCTCAACATACTTTGCAGAAGGATTCAGCCTTTTCCCGGCTTCACTGACCGCTATCCCGACTGCATCATCAAGGGATTCCACGTCCTTGATAACCCATGCGGATTCCAGCGTTACCACATAGTCAGGCATCGTGATACCACTCCTCGTTATGGAGATGCTCGCTCACGGGCATCCGTTCTGATAGAGCAACAGGCAATCGCCCTTTTCCTACGCAGAGTATCGCGACAGGACGGATGTGTGGAGGCAGAGAGAGGATCTCTTTCACTTCCTCCTCGTCAAAAGCACCGACCCAGCAGGACCTGATATGGAGGGCATGGGCAGCAAGCATCAGGTACGTGCATGCGATGGTAGCATCCTGGACTGCGTAGAGTATTCCCCTCTCTCCATACCGGGACATGGATCTCACATAGTTGGCACATACGACTAATAATGCCGGAGCATGCAGAACCTGGGGTTGCCCATGTGCCGCATCAGACAAAGCTTCCTTCCTGTCCGCGTCACGGACAAGCACCACATCCCAGGCTTCAAGGTTCCCAGCGCTGGGTGCCGTCACGGCAGAATCCATGAGGTATGCGATCTCATCATCGCTGATCTCCTCCTCGGTGTATTCACGAACGGAACACCGGGTGGTTAAAAATCCATGAAATTCAGAGGAGTCCATGCTCGGATAACACCTGCCAGGCACCCTGTGCAGCGGTGGTTGCCGCACTGATGGATTCGGATAATTTCAGTGATGCTGCGTCATACTGGTCGCTTTCAAGCAGGCTGATACCCTCAGAGAGGAGTGCGATTGCTTTCCTGAACTCTGCCTTTTCGGTATCCCTGAATGCAAACTCGAGCTCGGTCCGGACCGATTCAAGGACCATGAGAAGCATCCGCTTTGCTCCCGTTCTCTCGTGGTCCGGAAATCCGGAAAGAGCAATCGTGAGTTGTGAGCAGATTATCAGTTCCGACTTCGCCCTCTCGGCAAACTGGTAGCTTTTTACCGCAGTCTTGAGATCCATGTTCACACTATCAGCTCGTCTCGTGATGAGTGTTACGGCTGGAGTCGAAAATATGCCGGAATAAAAATAGTATTGAGGGTCAGACCAAGGTTTAACGAGCCGATTTCTGTTTCGCGCCCATTATTGAGGCTTTTGCGCGGCGCATCCGCCTTCGGATCATGGGGTTTGCTGCGGGACCCTGCTCGCCGCCCCGTCCTCCACGGCTTCCCCGTCCTCCTCGTCCCCCACGTCCACCGCCTCTCCTGGGGCCTCCTCTTCCATCACCGGTCGCGGCCTCGAGTTTCTTGAGCGAGGCCCCGGCTTTGAACCGCTGGTTGGGCCCTGCCCGTTTCAATTCACCTTCAGCTTTCGGCACAAGTCGGATCTGGCCTTTCACGCCTTTCACCTGGACCCACTGGACTGTTCCTGTCTTACCCATTGGAAAAACTCCTTATTACTTATGGAAGGCGTTTACTTAAACCTTGTCTCCCTGATCTGCCCCAGAGAGCACCCGGAAGATCTCCTGTTTCAGTACCTGGCTCACCAGTCTTCCATCAACAGAACCCCTGACTTCTGCCATCACGATTCCCATGAGGGGGCCGAGTGCCCCCATCCCTTTCTCTTTCACAAATGCACGACGTTCCATGACAATCGTGTGGATAATCTCTTCCAGGCGGTCATGGGAGACTGAGGGGGCACATTCCGCAACCGCGTCTGAGACGCTGATGCCTGCTGCCACTTTTTCAAGGATAGCAGGCACTGCCTCCTTCGCTGCCTTGCCGTCTTCAACAGATCTCAATACCATCAGGATATTTTCTTCCGAGAGACCTGACGTATCGGAACCCGCACGTGAAAGTTCCTTGATGCTTGAAAGAAGGGTCCGTGCTGCCAGTGAGGGCGTGATACCTTCGGAAACTGCCCGTTCAAAGAGAAATACCTGCTCAGATGATGCCAGCTGGGAGGCAAGCGCAGGGTCGAGGTGAAGATCCCGGATAAATCGTTCCTCCTTCTCCACAAGCAGTTCGGGCACCGGCAGCCCTGCATACCACCCGGCGTCTATCCGGACAGGGATCACATCCGTCTCCGGGTACATACGCGCAGCCCCGGGAAGCGGGCGCATGTAGGACGTGCTTCCCCCTTCAAGCATCTTCCTTGTCTCTTCAGGAACACCCGCCATTGCAGCCTCTGCCCTCATGATAACCTGCTGTGCAGCACAGGAGCTCATTTTTTTGTCTGCAGCGATCAGGACGAGACACTCATCATTTGCGGATTTGAGATGGGCCCGGAGGCGTTCCACCTCCAGTGCGGTGATCCCATAGGCAGGGAGTTCGTCAGTATGGAATATTCCCCCGACTCCGCATTTCTTTGCGTAATCAGAGAACTCGCTTCCAAGTCTTCTTCCTGGCTGGATCTCCCTGCCGACAAGCCCTGCAAACCCGGGAAGGCGGATGGCAAGAATATGGCTGGCTTTTTTCAGGACACCCGAGTTGGTGGCTGCAAAAAGCCCGGTCACTTCAACCGGCGTTTTGTCCACAAAAGCTCCCCGCATCAGGAGTTCATCCCGTATCTCTACGAGGCACTTCTGCCGGTTCGCCTCCCGCATGACAACTTCTGCAATCAGGTCAAGTTCCTGCACCCCTTTGATCTCGACACGGGCTCCTTTCCGTATCGAGATGTTGATGTCCTGCCGGATTGTGCCAAGCCCCCGCTTCACCCTCCCGGTTGAACGGAGCACCATGCCGAGATACCCGGCAATCTGCCGGACCTCATCAGGGGTGTGCATGCAGGGGGAGGTCGTAATTTCAACAAGCGGAATTCCCAGCCTATCGAGAGAGAAGGTATCTCCCTCAACCCGCTGGGCAGCCTCTTCCTCAAGGCAGATAGTCTCTATCTTTCCGCCGTTTGGGAGGGTCCCGTCTATCGCAATAAGCGCTGTTCTCTGGAACCCGCTTGTATTGGACCCGTCAATGACCAGTTTCCGCATGGTATGGACCTGCTCGATGGGAGTCATTCCTAATCCGCGGGCAATGATGCAGGAGAGTTCCAGTGCTTCCTGATTCAGGGGTGAAGGCGGCTCTTCATCATATTCAACGAGGCATGTCGTGTCATATCCGTAATAACAGAACATGCGCTCCTGCTTCATCTCTTCCTTTGCTGCGGCGTCGATCTCGCCAAGCTCGCTCTCGGTCGCTCTCAGGGAACGGAAGAATTCCTTATCATGGTCCTCAAATTTCCTAAGGCAGGTCGGACAGTGGCAGAAGAGTTTCTCCCTGGTGTTCAACTGCTGGTGGATCTCTATTCCTGCTTTCAGTCCTATCTCTGCATAGTCCATCAAAGCGATCGACCCCCGCACTCACCTTTAAGGCAGGATCGCATCATGGCCTCTGCACATTCAGGATCCTGCTGATTTCCCAGCACCCACATCAGTTTCACCAGGGCGACCTCAGGAAGGATATCTTCTCCTTCAATAACTCCGGCCAATAAAAGGTCCCGGCCGGTGTCATACACCCGGTCGCATACTCTGCCATGCAGGCACTGGGAGGTCATCACCACCGTTGTCCCTCCCTCCACAAGTGACTTGATCGCGGGGATAAGGGTTGTACTCACATGACCAAGGCCGGTACCGGCAATGACCAGCCCCCTGTATCCCGACCATGGGTTGATGGCAGCCTCAGGCATTCCCGGGTAAGAATAGAGAAGCCCGCATCGTTCTTCAAGTGCCGGTTGGAGGGCCAGCTCGTTCGTACCCCTCCGAATGGCAGTATCAGACAGCTCCACAGCAAGGGAGGGATACCTCACCGTCCCGATGGGGGCAATACCGGTGCTCTGGAATGCATCCCTCCGGGAAGTGTGCATCTTCCTCACCCGTGTCCCCCGATGAATCGAGCAGGCATCGTCGCTCATCGTGCTATGCATCACCACTGCAACTTCACCGAGATCACTCACTGCGGCACTGGCACTGCAGAGTGCATTGACCGCATTGTCGCTGCTCGGACGGTCGGCTGACCTCTGGGATCCGACAAAAATGACAGGGACGGGCGTGTCTAGCATGAAACTCAGCGCTGCAGCACTGTATGCCATCGTATCGGTCCCGTGCGTGACAATTACCCCCTCAGAACCACTCTGTATTTCCTTGTATACCGCTTCTGCGAGTTCCCTCCAGATCGCAGGAGTCATATTCTCGGACAATATCGTGTATAGTTTCCTTGCACGGTACTGCCCGATCGTCACGAGCCGCGGTATCGCGCGGAGAATATCCTCGGCATCGAACTGGCTGGTCACTGCCCCCGTCCGGTAATCGATACGGCTCGCGATAGTCCCCCCGGTTGACACAATGGATATCTGGGGGAGATGCTCATCCTGGGTGACACGCATGTGATCGGGCGATGAGAGGCAGGGCCGGTTTACCAGGGAGATCTCTGATGATGAAACCCCGATATTGTACCCGCTGTCCAGTTTTATTACTGCCATCCCGTCCCTGCCGGTGATATAGGTCCCCGTGCGCTCTTTTTCACCATGCCTGCAGAGGACCAGGTCGCCAGAAAGGAAATCACTGCTCAAGGGTAAACCTCCGTGCATCCTGGATGAGGGCATCGATCGCCTCTTTCAATGCCGTAGCCCGCTGCTCAGCTCTCTGCTGGTCATCTTCAAGTTTCATGTTCCTGGCTGCAAGGGCAGACCTGACCGAGAGCGAGGAAGGACTCCCGGTTGCTTTTCTCTGCTCAATGCTCTTTTCCACATCAAGCGCATCCCTGATATCTGACTCCCGGAAAGAATTCGAGGGGAGGGGAGATCCTGTGATACTGATTGCTGCTTCATCCAGGTGTTCCCGGTCAAGAATTCCCTTCTGTACCGCTCTCCCTACGATACTGTGGCAAGTGCGGAACGGGAGACCGCAGTTCCGGACAAGCATGTCGGCAAGATCTGTTGCCGTGGAATAGCTTTTTCCTGCTTCTTCCCGCATCCGTTCACGATTGAAAGAGGCGGTCAACAGGAGGTCATTCAAAAGACTCGTGCTGTGCTTGGCGTCCTCTACTCCCCGCAGGAGACTGGGGGTAAGTTCCTGGAGATCACGGTTGTAACTCATGGGGAGTCCTTTGATGGTAGCGGAGGCAGCGGTATAAGCGCCGATAAGAGAAGCCGATTTCGCCCGCATGATCTCAGCAGTGTCCGGGTTTTTCTTCTGGGGCATGATGGAACTTGTCGAGCAGAATGCATCGTCCAGAGATACGAACCCGGCGAACGATGAACTCCACAGGATGAGCTCTTCACAGATCCGGCTCACCCCTGTCATCATTATCGAGAGACTCGCGAGCATCTCGAGTGCAAAATCCCGCGATGAGACCGCATCCATGGTATTTTCGAGCAGTCCGTCGAACCCGAGTATCCGGGCGGTATATTCACGGTTCACCGGATACCCTGTCGATGCAAAGGCTGCCGCGCCAAGCGGGGACAGATTGATGCGGGAGAAGTTTTCGGATAACCGATCGCAGTCGCGGGAGAAAGCCTGTTCATACGCAAGCAGGTGATGTGCGAGGGTTGTCGGCTGGGCATACTGGAGATGGGTAAACCCGGGCATCACGGTCCCCGTGTGCTCTTCTGCAAGTGAGAGAAGAGTCGCACGGAGCCTGAACAGGATGGAGAGCTGCCGGAGGACATCCTCCCTCAGCCGAATGCGGAGACATGCAGCCACTTCATCGTTCCGGGACCTGCCCATGTGCATGCGGCCACCGATATCTTCACCGACCGAAGCAATGAGGTGCGCTTCGATTCCCGCATGAACATCCTCATACAGGTCATCGAATGCCGTTTCGGGGATCCCTTCATCGTAAAGTCCAAGGAGAGCTGAGAGCAATGGACGAACAGTCTCCTCTGAAAGGATACGCTGTTTTGAGAGCATAACGACATGAGCGATATCCACCAGGATATCAGCATCAGCAATATGCCTGTCTGCCATCATTGACGAGAGAAAATGCATCATCTCACCGGTCCGCTCACCTGAAAGGCGCCCCCTCCGCACCACATCATTACGCATCCGCATATAACCTCTGTATCTTAGAGGGATGGGAAAAAAGATTAAAGCCACGCCTTGCGGGCAGCGAGCTCGATAGCACGCTGCACCGATTCGCGCGGGATGATAGTGGCGACGGGAATGTGGACCAGTTGTTCGATGATGCTTGATACGATAGGGGCACACACAATAGCCGTTGCTCCCTCCCGCTCGGCACGCACCGCAGCAACGATTGCGTCTTCCATGGTGTAGACAGGGTACTCGCGGACCCTGATACGGCGGCCGTCCACATCGGCATTCCTCTCCTGGACAGTATCGAGCACCGGTCGTGCAGCGATCAGACCGATGAACTCCCCTTCACCTGCCCGTTCAAATTGCTGGAGGGCATGCACGACCGCCCGAAGGGTTGAAAGGTTTGGCGATCGGCGACCATGGAGAATCTTATAGAGTGAACTCTGGGCAACCCCGCTCTTTTCAGAAAGCTCCCGTACACTGATCCGTATCTCGTTCTTCATTATCTGGTTGAGCGCCCGGACGAATTCCTCATCTGAAATCAGAGCGGCACGCATGAGACGATCAACAGGTTCACTGAGTACCATTTTAGTATACATAAGGGTAATTAGTATCGATATATAACACTTCTGTCCAAAATGGTCCGCCAGATCAGGAAATTATGGACATTTCATCATAAATATTATAATATTGTCCAATTAAAGCCGATAAAAGATACAATTGTATATTTTTATTTACTCAATAGGAGAATTTATACCATTTCAGCCTGACCTATTTTTCATGCAGAACTCAAAATTAATCGCCATACTTGCAGTGATGGCGATCGCCCTGTTGATTGCCGGCTGTATCACCCCGAAGCCACCTGCAGAGAACTCGGTCTCGGTGATTTACACGAAGGGGACAGGCCCGATGCCTACGCTCCTTGCAACCGACCAGATTGACGGGTACATCGCCTGGCAGCCTTTTGTCGAGGTTGCGCCTCTCGCCGGGATAGGAAAAGTCCTCATCTACTCCGGGGACCTCCCCCCTGCCGGCCGATGGCAGAACCACCCCTGCTGTGTCTTTACCGCCCGGCAGGATGTCATCGATAACAACCCGGACATCACCAATGCCCTGACCGCAGCCCTTATCCTCTCGACCAATTATATCGGCGAGCACCCGAATGAGAGCGCCGAGATGGTGGCAGACTGGCTTGCCGGGAAAGGCAACTTCACGTATGGGAATATCACGGTTTCTTCCGTGGAAGTGCTCCAGCGGGCATTCCCCACCGTCAAATTCGTGAACGAGCCCACAGATGAGTGGAAGTATGATACTCTTGAATTCGTGTATGCCCAGAGGGAACTTGGTGTCCTGACCGGATCCCTTGCAAACAGCACCGACAACGAGTCACTTGACCTGCTCTTTGACACCAGGCCGTATGATTCGGCACAGGCCATGATACAGGCGGGGACGATCACCACTCCTGCGGTCCAGAAAAATCCTGTGTCGGTAGGATACCTGATGTCCGATCACGATGCTGCACTGTTTGTTGCAGTCAAGAACTGGAAGTACTTTGAAGACACCTACGGAATTACCATCAAGCCGCGCGATCTGGCCGCATCACGCCCTGATGTCGCTGATCTCATCGTGAATGGAGAGAAAGTAGCAGAGATCCGGCTTGTCCCAGCTGATGCAGGACCGCAGTTGATGCAACTGGCAAGTACGAATACTATCCAGTATGCCCTTGTCGGCAATTCTCCCACCATTGCAGCGGTCGATAAAGGAACCCCGGTAAAGATCATCATGGCGCTCAATGAAGAGGGATCCGGAATTGTCATTGCAGAAGATGCCCCTGCCAATGACTGGGGCAGCTTCATCACATGGGCAAAGGCCCGCTCTGCCAGCAACCAGCCGCTGAAGATTGCAGCACCGGGGAAGGGATCTATCCAGGATGTGCTCCTTCGCTATTCCCTGGAAGAGAGTGGTTTATCTGTGAAGGAAGGGTAATCTATCAGGATAATGAGGAGCCCCCGTGTCCTGCTCCTCCCTGTCCTTCTTATCATAGGATGGGAGGTGGCAGCGTATTTTATCGACAACCCGTTCATCCTCCCCTCCCTGACAACCGTCATCCCCATCCTCCTCCATCCTTTCTCTACGGAATATACCCTCGGGACCGGCAGCCTTGTCCAGAATGCAGCCGCAAGCCTTTTCCGGGTAGGGTCGGGATTTCTTCTTGCGGCAGCAATCGCCATCCCTCTCGGGATAGGCATGGGCCGATCGGAATTCCTCCATGATTTTCTTGACACCACGATCGAACTCCTGCGGCCGATCCCTCCCCTCGCATGGGTACCTCTTGCCCTGGCATGGTTCAAGATCGGATTTGTCTCCATCACTTTCATCATCTTCATCGGGGCATTCTTTCCGATCCTCCTCAATACGATGGATGGAGTAAAATCTGTCAAGAAGACCTGGATCGAAGTGGCAGAAACTCTCGGCGCCCGGGAACAGGACGTGCTCACAAAAGTGATCCTGCCCGGATCGGCGCCAACGGTCTGGACCGGGATGCGGGTAGGATTCGGAGTCGCATGGATGTGTGTTGTTGCCGCCGAATGGATGCCGGGAATCTCTCTCGGACTGGGATACCTCATCCTCTATGCATACAATTTCGGCCAGACCAACCTCATCATCGCAGGGATGGTGGTGATCGGGGTGATCGGAATCCTGATAGACCAGGTCTTCAGGGCTGGTGAGAAGAGATGGTTCTCGTGGAGATCGCTGGAACGGTGATGGAGTTGCAGGTATTCAGATATCCGAAAGGAGCATGTCGCATATGACCCTTGAGATCCGTGACATTTCCAGGAACTTCCCTGTGCCCGGACAGGAACCGATCCAGGCTTTGTCCGGGATCACCTTAACGGTCGAGGATAAAGAATTTTTATCCATTCTCGGACCTTCAGGGTGCGGAAAAACAACGCTCCTCCGGATCATCGGGGGGCTTGACTCCGCAAGCTCGGGGTCGATCACTCTGAACGGTGCAAGTATCACCCGCCAGAGTTTCCGGATGGCCATGATCTTCCAGGAATATTCGCTCTATCCCTGGAGAACGGTGCTGGAGAACGTGACATTCGGGCTGGAGATCCAGAAGATGGAGAACCAACCTGCAAGGGACATCGGCATGGAATACCTCAATCTTGTGGGTCTTGCTGAATTTGCCGAAAGGTACCCGTATGAACTTTCCGGCGGGATGCGCCAGAGAGTTGCGGTCGCACGTGCAATGGCAATCGATCCCGAGATCCTGCTGATGGACGAACCATTCGGTGCGCTTGATGCCCAGACCAGGAACCTTCTCCAGAAGGAACTGCTCGATATCTGGCATAAAACAAAAAAGACGATTATTTTCGTTACCCACAGCGTCGATGAGGCCGTGTACCTTGCCGATCGTCTGGTGGTGCTCACCTCACGCCCGGGCAGAGTGTGTGAGATCATACCAATCGATCTCGATCGTCCCCGTGACCGGACCAGCGCCGAATTTGCACTGGTGAGAAGAAAAGTGCTCGATCTTATTTCCCAGCCGAAGTGCAGCCTCCAATAAGGTTTAATACATACCATTTCCATTTTATTAAAGCAGTCGAGATTCGTCCCGGTGTGCTGCAAATAGCATACACATCCAGCACCGGGTCCCCTAAGAGGAGTGAGTTACCATGGTTCGAAAACCAGCAAAAATGTACAGGGATCTATCAAAGAAGGCATATACGAGAAGAGAATATATGGGCGGGGTCCCTGGAAGCAAAATCGTCCAGTTTGATATGGGCAATCTCTCCCAGGAATTTCCGCTCGAGATGAACCTTATCGTGGAGGAGTCGTGCCAGATCCGTCACAGCGCGCTTGAAGCAGCCCGCATCAGTATCAACCGCAAACTGCTCAAGGAAGTGGGCAGGATGAATTTCCATCTCAAACTCCGGGTATTCCCGCATCATGTCCTTCGCGAGAACAAGCAGGCAACCGGAGCCGGTGCAGACCGTGTGTCTGAAGGGATGAGACTGGCATTCGGAAAGGCGGTGGGAACCGCAGCCCGGGTTACCAAAGACCAGATAGTCTTCACGACATATACCAGCTCACAGTACCTTGACAAAGTGAAAATAGCCATGAAAGCAGGAGGGCACAAGCTCCCCACTCCCACCTATTTCACGGTTGTTGACAAGAGCAGCTCGGTCCCTGCCGTGGTCCCGGTGCCAGCCGTCAACGAATCCAAATAACTCCCTCCTCATCCCCTTCCTTTCTCTTTCACCTTTTTCCTGATAGAAACGATTATAGATTTTCTTCGCCGAGTACTGGTGATGGTGGTTCCCGAAATTGACCCGGTGTACCGCGCTTTGTCGGATGCCACATGCCGTGCATTCCATGAAGCAGAGACGACCCTCCCCCCCGACATAATCCGGGCACTCCGCTCTGCCGCAAAGAGGGAGTCATCAGAGGTCGCAAGAATTGAATTATCAAACATTCTTGAGAATATCGCCCTTGCAGAACGGCTCACTCTCCCCATCTGCCAGGATACAGGCGTCCCGGTGATCTATCTCACCGTGCCACCAGATGTGCCGTTTTCGCAGCAGCTCTTCCATGCAGTGAGTGAGGGCGTGCGAAAAGCTTCAAGGGAGATCCCGCTCCGGCCAAACGTCGTTTCCCCTCTTGAAAGGATTAATTACGGCGATAATTGCGGCCCGGGCATGCCATCGGTCCATGTGATGCCTGGTGAGCGCCTCTCCGTTACCGTCCTCCCGAAGGGTGCGGGAGCGGAAAACATGTCGCGCCTGACGATGCTGCTGCCTACAGAAAAAGAGAGCATTCCCCGGTTTGTCACCGAAACAATGCTGATCGCAGGAGGAAGGCCGTGTCCCCCTGTTGTTCTTGGCGTTGGAATCGGAGGGACATTCGACGGCTGTGCCGCACTGGCCAAGGAAGCCCTCCTCCTGCCCATCGATACCATGGATTCTTTTGAGCAGGAACTCTGTGATGCGGTCAACACTCTCGGGATTGGTCCGATGGGCCTTGGTGGAGCTACCACGGCACTTGCGGTCAAAATAAGGACTGCCGCATGCCACACTGCATCCCTGCCCGTTGCCGTGAATGTCCAGTGCTGGGCTGCCCGCCGGGCAACTGTCGAGGTGGAATGGTGAACAGGGTCCGTCTTACTACCCCCCTTGGTGATGAAGTACTCTCGCTGCATGCAGGGGATCCTGTTGCCCTCTCCGGTATCGTGTATACCGCACGTGACGAAGCACATATAAAAATGAGAGAGGAGGGCATCCCCTTTGATCCTGAAGGAGCGGCAATCTACCACTGTGGACCTGTCATTCAGGAATCACGGATCCTTGCTGCTGGCCCCACCACTTCAGCGCGAATGAACGCCCTTTCAGGATTTCTTCTTGACAGGGGAGTCCGTGCGCTTATCGGGAAAGGAGGAATGGGAGAGGAGGTATGCGAACAGCTCAGGGGAAGAGGAGTGTACCTGGCCTGCACCGGTGGATGTGCAGTGCTTGCAGCCTCAAAAATGTCTTTAAAAGGCGTATTTTTTGAAGAGCTCGGCATGGCTGAGGCGATATGGATCATTGAACTCGATTCGCTTCCCCTTGTTGTCGGAATCGATTCCTGCGGCAATGACCTCTTTGCAGCGGTCTCCCGGAAAGCAAACAAACAATTCCACAAACAGTTCACGTACACACTGAAAGGATCATCCCATGAGACTGCAGATAGATGAGGACCGGTGCAAGGGATGCAACCTCTGCACCCTGGTCTGTCCCTACCGTATCTTCAAGCCCGGAAAACGAGCCAACAAGAGAGGGGTAATCGTGCCCGAACTCGACCGTCCTGAGCGGTGTGCCAATTGCCGCCTCAAGAGCCTGTACGGGAGGACGCTCTGCGGCACCTGCCGGATGATCTGCCCTGACCAGGCCATCTCATGGGTCGAGGAGGAAGAGCATGTTCCGAAAAAGGTGGCGATCGAATATTGACCCGGACTGAATTCATGCAGGGGAATACTGCCTGCGCTGAGGGGGCACTCGCTGCAGGGTGCCGTTTCTTTGGGGGTTATCCGATAACCCCTTCGACAGAAGTGGCAGAGCATATGGCCCTCCGACTCCCGAAACTGGGTGGGGTATTCATCCAGATGGAGGATGAGATTGCTGGAATTGCCGCCGTAATCGGCGCTTCATGGACCGGTGCAAAGGCGATGACTGCAACAAGCGGTCCAGGCTTCTCCCTGATGATGGAGAACATCGGGTATGCAGTTATGACGGAAACACCCTGTGTGATTGTCAACGTTCAGCGCGGAGGACCTTCGACCGGGCAGCCCACGATGTCCGGCCAGGGAGACATGCTCCAGTGCCGTTTTGGTTCCCACGGGGATTACAGCGTGATCGCTCTCTGTCCGGCAAGTGTCCAGGAGATGTTCGATCTCACGGTCGATGCATTCAACCTCGCAGAGCGCTTCAGGGTCCCGGTCTTCCTCATGGCCGATGAGATCATCGGGCACATGCGGGAGAGACTGATCATCCCGGACACCGTTCTTCAAAGACACCGGAAACCGCTTGAACCTGGAGCCCCGCCATTCAGATCGGATGCGGATCTCGTACCGGGATTTCCCGCGTTCGGGCAGGGTTACGGGGTGCATGTGACCGGCCTGACCCATGACGAACGCGGATATCCCTGCACCACCAGCCCGAAAATCCATGAGGAACTCGTGAGACGGCTCGTTGAAAAAGTCGAAGGAGCCCGCGAATCGATTGCTGCCTGTGACATCATCAATCCCGAAGCAGAGACGGTCTTTATCTCCTACGGTGCACCGTCCCGTTCCGTGCAGCAGGTGCTCCATGATCACTCCAAAGAATGTATCGGTCATCTCAGGCTGAAGATGGTCTGGCCGTTTGCCGAGTCGCTCCTCTCCCGTTTTAAAAACGCGGATACATTCATCGTTCCTGAGCAGAACCTCGGCCAGATAGCCCGCGAGATTGAGAGGCACGTTGACGCGAGAGTGATCGCAGTCCCGAAACTGGGAGGCGATCTTCATACCCCTGGCGATCTCTACCGGATAGTTGAGGAGGTACGATGAGCGAAGAGGAGTGGCTCAGGCAGGACCGTCTTCCTCACATCTTCTGCGCGGGATGCGGCAACGGTACGATCCTCAACTGCACGCTTGCGGCGGTCGGACAGATCGGCTGGAAGAAGGAGGAGACCGTCTTTGTTTCGGGCATCGGGTGCTCATCGCGTGCACCCGGTTACATCTCCACCGATTCGCTCCATACCACGCACGGGAGAGCGCTTGCTTTTGCCACGGGTATACGGCTGGCGAATCCGGGGCTGCATGTCGTTGTATTTACTGGAGACGGGGATCTCGCAGCAATCGGCGGGAACCACTTCATTCATGCATGCCGGAGAAATATCGACATAACCGTTGTCTGCATGAATAACATGATCTATGGGATGACCGGGGGTCAGGGAAGCCCGACCACCCCGATGGGGGGACTTTCAACGACGACTCCGTATGGAACCGTGGAGCCGGCGTTTGACCTCTGCGGACTCGCTTCAGCAGCGGGGGCAAATTACGTCGCCAGATGGACCTCGTACCATGTCCGGGAACTCACCCGGGCAATCCTGACCGGTCTCGAGACCCCCGGATTTTCATTTATCGAATCGCTGGTGCAGTGCCCTACCAACTACGGCAGGAGAAACAGGTTCAAACAGGTCACCGACCAGATCGAGTATTTCAGGACCCATACCCTTCTCGTCGAAAAGGCAGCACGGATGAAGGAGAGAGGGGAGGAGGTCCCCGCTGACATGATTCTTTCCGGCGAGTTTGTGCGGCGCAACCGGCCTGCCCTGGGAGGAAAGCCATGAGGCACGAGGTCAGGTTCTCCGGGTTTGGCGGGCAGGGAATAATTCTTGCTGCGGTCATTCTCGGGCGTGCAGCAGTCATGTACGACAATAAGTATGCAGTGCAGACCCAGGTGTACGGGCCTGAAGCGCGGGGAGGGGCTTCAATGAGCGCGGTGATAATCGATGACGAACCAGTCCTGTTTCCCAAGGTTACCACCCCGGACATCTATGTGATCATGTCCCAGGAAGGGTTTGAAAAATATGGAGAGTCGGCTTGCGGGGGATCAGAGATGCTCGTTGACAGCACGCTGGTCCATTCCCGCCCTGCCTGCCATTACATCGAGATCGCAGCTACCAGAGAGGCGCGGGAAACGCTGGGGAGGGATATCGTGGCAAACATCATCATGCTTGGAGCCCTTGTCGCGGCAACCGGGGTAGTGAGCAGGGATTCAATCGAGAAGGCAATCCTTGATTCCGTTCCGAAAGGGACCGAATCGTTGAATGTAAAAGCAATGAAAAGGGGCTTTGAACTGGCCGAAGAGGAGCAGAGCAGATGAAATTTCTTGAACATGAAGCAAAATCGGTCTTTGCCGAACAGGGGATCCCGGTGCCACGAAGTGTCCTTATCCGCTCAGCAGATGAGCTGTCGGCACACCTGGATAGTCTCCCTCCCGAATTTGTATTGAAAGCCCAGGTGGATGTCGGGGGACGCGGAAAAGCTGGCGGGATTCTGGTTGCAGACCGGCACAACGGGGTAGCAACTGCCAAATCCCTGTTTCAAAAGAGAATCAAAGGAGTACCTGTGCGGGAGATACTTGCGGAAGAACGACTTTCTATCATCCACGAGTACTATGCCAGCATCGCGATCGACCGGTCCACGAAAGAAGCACTCATTCTCTTTACTGAAGAGGGGGGAGTCGATATCGAAACGCTGGCGAGAGAACGCCCTTCTGCAATCCGGAGGGCATCTGTTCCCCTCCTGATGACGGAGATCCCCCCCTTTATGATCCGGGATCTTCTCGGGAAAGCACCGAAAGAGGCGGGCAAGGTTCTCCAGCATCTGTACACAGTCTTTTGCAGAAAAGACGCGGTCCTTGCAGAGATAAATCCCCTTGTAACGACACCTGCCGGCATCTTTGCAGCCGATGCCAAGCTCATTGTTGATGACAATGCCCTGAAGAGACAGGGTATCTCCCAGAACAGGGACCTTACCGAGCGTGAACGGGAAGCGGAGAGACACGGGTTCTCGTATGTCGAACTTGAGGGGGATATCGGGGTCATCGGCAACGGGGCAGGCCTCACGATGGCGACGCTCGACCTGATCGATCATTTCCACGGAAAGGCTGCCAACTTCCTTGATGTCGGGGGAGGTGCTGACCAGGAGCGCGTCATGCATGCGGTGAGGCTGGTTGCTGGCGTCCCCTCTGTCAGGGTTATTATTGTGAACCTTCTTGGCGGGATAACCCGGTGTGACGAGGTCGCCCGCGGGATCATTGATGCCAACATCAGCCAGGAAGTGATCGTCCGCCTTGCAGGGACCAACGAAGAAGAGGGCAAGTGCCTTCTCAAAGAGAAAGGATATCGTATGCTGGATTCCATGGAACTGGCGGTCAGGGCTGCAGTGGAGGCATCCAGATGATTTATGCCGATAAATCCGCAGGCATCATTGTGACCGGTGCAACAGGACGCCAGGGTGCCTTTCATATAGCGCTCATGAATGAGTACGCAAAAAGTGTCGGAGGAGCCGGGGTGGTGGCCGGAGTCACGCCAGGAAAAGGTGACCAGGAGATACAGGGAGTACCCGTCTTTAACAGTATCAGGGACGCCCTGACCGAATGCGATGCACAGGTGAGCGTTATCTTTGTGCCCGCTGGTGCTGCCGGGGACTCCATTATGGAATCGGCAAGTGCCGGGCTTTCCCTGGCCGTCACCATCACCGAGCATATACCGGTCCATGATACGATGAAAGCGATCGCGTATGCAAAACTGCATGACTGCGCCGTCGTGGGACCAAACTGCCCGGGTCTCCTCTCTCCCGGTGAGATCAAACTCGGCATCATGCCAGCCCATCTGTTCTCCAGAGGAAATGTCGGGGTCATCTCGCGGAGCGGAACCCTTACCTACGAAATAGTAGATGAACTCACCAAAGCCGGGCTTGGCCAGAGCACGGTGGTGGGTATTGGAGGGGATCCGGTCATCGGGCAGACATTTTCCGATGTCCTCCGGCGTTTTGAGGATGATGGCCAGACAAAAGCAGTGGTCCTTATCGGCGAGGTGGGGGGCGCTCTTGAAGAAGAGGGGGCCCGCTCCACTGATCTCCCCATAGCAGCCTACATAGCCGGAATATCGGCTCCTCCGGAAAAGAGGATGGGGCATGCCGGGGCTATCATCGAAGGAGGGGAGGGTGATGCCCGATCCAAGATCGAGCGGCTCCGGAAGATGGAAGTCCCTGTCGCCAGCCGGCCGTCCGAGATTCCAGGAATTGTGAAAAAATTAATCTGAACACCTCTTTTTTGCATTTTTCATATGCTTTCCCGTGGTGTATCCGACAAATTTGCAGCAGACTTCCCGAGGGGAGGAGAGCCGCTCTTTGCCTACCAGAAAAGGATATCCTTCGATCCCCGGCTATCCTGAAAAAATATAAAGCCGGAAACCCAATGAGAGGTACATCAGCGGGTTGATTCTATGAATGCACACAACATCGATACTCCTGATCCTGCCAGGAAGGAAGAGGAGCCCGCCGGAGCAGAGCGATATCTATTCCCGGGTGAAAATCTCCGGATCTTCTCTCCGGATATCCAGATAAAAAAGATCAGGTTTGAATCGTATCTCACCAACAGGCGATTTTTTCTCATTGATCAGAACGACCGGAAACCGGGGATAACCGCAAAGGAGATACCGATACAGTCGATAATCAGCAGCTATCTCGAAGAATCTCCCGCCCGGGAACCGGTCCTCGTCCTTACGGTAAGGACCTCGGATGACGACACCAGGATCATGAAGATGGTTTTCATGCACAACGGAGAGGACAGGGGAAGGGAAGCGGAAGAATGGGTCCATCTCATTTCGCAGACCCTAACCACTGCGATGAGCGGGCGTACCCAGACGCCTGAGCCTGCCCCTGAAGCGCGGCCCCTCACGGATACCATCGTGTTCCCGGTATCCCGCACGCCGCCACCCGACAGCAGCAGTCCTCCCGGCAACATTCCCCCCCGTGTTCAATCATCTTCCAAACCTACCGCAGACCAGGCAGAGACCACTCCAGCTGCCGTGACCCCGCATCCACCTGCCTCACAGATATCCTATTGCTATCATTGTGGGAAGAAGCTCCCGGAAAAGGCGAATTTCTGCCCGTTCTGCGGTACCCGTGCGCATGAGACGATGCACAAAGAGGAGTCTCATCTTCATCTCCCTCTTCACCAGTTCAGGGAACCGCCGGCAACACCTTCGCAGGAGACAGAAAAAAAAGGGTGGAGACGTTTTTTCGGCAGATAACCGGATACCATTCCGATCACTCTTTTTTCGCCCCAGGAGTTTTTCCGCAGCAATCCAGAGGGAACAAACGCCCCGCCTACCGATCCTTCCTTGCGATAACCATATGGACCGCACTGCCCTGGTGAAAGTCATCCCTGATAGATGTCTCATGGACAATCCTGAAACCTGCCCCTGCCATTGCGGCACGGTATTCCAGGGTCATGAAGGGCTTTTCCCGTGTGTACCGATCCGTTCCCTTCTCTTCAGTCTCAAGGGTCCACAACTGCCATTCGAGGGCATGGAACGGGTCATCGCGATCATTGTCATCAGACTGGACATTCACAAAAAGTCCACCTTCGTTCAATGCATCTGCGATTTTTTGGAGGAGTCCGGGACTTTTCCCGCTTGGATTCGAGGATGAGAAGATGAGATCATACCCGCCTCCGATAGCATCAGTGAAGAAATTACCGGGGATCGTATGCACCCTGGCAGCCTGGTGATGGCTGATGGAGCGTCCGGCAAGGACCACGACATCGGGAAGATCGAAGACATATGCTTCGAGTCCGGGGTTCAGAGATGCGAGCGCGATGGCATAAAGGCCATGTCCCCCACCCAGATCGAGCATTTTTTTGGCCTTTGTGAATTCCGGCATCCCGACAATCTCACTGACCGTTCGCTGGAGTCTTCCTGTAAGGGCATTTTCAGCCATGGCCGGGAGGGCCAGATCCGCAAAGAATTCCTCGCGATGAAAAACGAACGGACCCTCGACGAGTCGCTCAGGCAGGCAGGCCCATATCTTTTCAAGAAACACTGCATTCTTATGGATATGACTTCGCTGGCAGAAGGGCGACCAGGAGACAAGGTACGTTGATGCAAGGTGACTGTTTGCATACCTCTCGTTGTTGTTGGTGATAATCCTGAAATGGAGAAGAATTTCGAGAAGGGGGAGCAGCCGTTTCTCGGCAATCCCTGTTGCAAGCGACAACTCCTGAATCGTTCGCTGGCCTTTTTCCAGGAAGTCGAAAAGGTTGAGTGAACTAGCCGCATGCAGTGATGCAAATCCGATCAGGCCATGCATCCCCTCATCAACCAGCGAAAAGAGGTTTTCCGGTGGTTCATCTGGTTCTTTGAGAAAATCAAGCATCAGATCACCTGCAGGTACGATACAAGGATACATATTGACAGGTCCCAGGCTAAATCTCTTTATACAGTCTGGCAGATACAATCTGGAAGATTTTCGAGAAGGACCGGAGGAAAAGTCCCCTTCCACAACGTCCATTCCAAAACCATGCATAGAGCATGTGCTGTTGGGGGGAAGTGGTGAATCAGGGTCTGGAGGATACATGCTGTTCATCGAATTTCATCATCCTGAACAGTTTCGATCGAAAGAGAGAATGCAAGAGAACAAGGTTGATTCCTGATCCCTGATAACCACGAATCACGGTCTTTTTTTCACCTGTACCAAAAGGAATGATTAAATGATTTACCGTCGTTTTTATACTCATATTGTCTTTGGAGAATGAGGACCCGATGAAGAGAAATATCAGAGTCGAAGCACTGCACCAGATTCCGCTCGAGAAGCAGGGGATCGAGCTTGTCGAGAGGAAATGCCTTGGCCACCCCGACAGCCTAGCCGATGGTGTGGCTGAGGCGATCAGCCGTGCATTGTCGAAGGCATACCTCGAAGAGTGCGGAGCGGTGCTCCACCATAATACCGATCAGGGCGAGATTGTTGCCGGTGAATCGATTCCAAAATACGGGGGTGGTAAGGTTATCCGGCCCATCTACATGCTCCTTGACGGACGGGCGACAAAGCAGTTTGACGGGATCCATATCCCTACTGATACGATTGCGCTTGAGACGGCACGCAATTACCTCAGGACGACGCTCACCAATCTCAATCTTGAACGCGACATCACGATCGACTGCCGCCTGGGTACCGGTTCAACGGATCTCCGTGATGTCTTCAAACCCTGTCAGGGGAATATACCACGTGCCAATGACACCTCGTTTGGCGTCGGTCACGCTCCTTTTTCAGAGACAGAGACCATTGTCCTCGGCCTCTCGGATTATATCGACAGCACCCTTCGTCCACGCTACCCGGCGATCGGCCAGGACATCAAGATCATGGGACTCCGGGAGGGAGATACCATCACCCTCACCATCGCGTCAGCGATTGTCGACCGCTACTGCAGTGGTCTTTCCGAGTATATCGAAATCAAGGAGATCCTCCGGGAACATGCAGAGAAGGTTGCCCATACCTTCACTTCAAGAAAGGTCCTCGTCCAGGTCAACACGGCCGATGATATCGATACAGGAAGTGTATTTCTGACCGTAACAGGGACTTCTGCCGAGATGGGAGACGACGGTTCCGTAGGGCGGGGAAACCGGTGCAACGGCCTGATCACTCCGAACCGGCCGATGAGCATGGAGGCAACGAGCGGGAAAAATCCGATCAATCACATCGGAAAGATCTATAACCTACTCTCTACCATGCTCGCAAGGGAATGCGTCAAGGAAGTCGACGGAATCGAAGAGATCTACATCAGACTCCTCTCCCAGATAGGGCATCCTATCGATCAGCCACTCGTGGCAAGTATCCAGGTTCTTCCAAAAGAGGAGGTCCGCCTCAACGAGCTGAACCGGGATATTGAGAGCATTGTCGATGCGGGACTCGCAGACATCACCTGTATTACCGAGAAGATCATCCGTGGTGAAGTCAGGACGTTCTGATACACGGGAATGTGAGGATAACAATATCCGACACCGGAGTGGTCATCAATGGTAAGGCTTGCTGTCCCGAACAAAGGCCGGATTGCAGCCCCGGTCCTGGAACTGATGGAAAAGAGCGGGCTCCATCTCCTTGACAAGGGTGAGCGGAGGCTGATTTCAAGGACCCCGGATCCCCATATCGAAGTGCTCTTTGCACGTCCCATCGATATCCCTGAATATGTGGCAAATGGGGCTGCCGATCTCGGAATTACCGGGAGGGACATGGTGCGTGAGCGGGAGGTGGACGTAGAAGAGCTGCTTGACCTGAAGTTTGGCGGAGCCACACTCGTTGTCGCAGTAAAAGAAGAAGACCCGGCATGCTCGGTAGGAGATCTGGCAGGAAAAAAAATTGCCACCGAATTTCCGGTGATAACGGCAGCTTTTTTCCGGAGTGAAGCGGTCCCGGTGACCATTGTTCCGGTCGGCGGTGCCTGTGAAGTGACCCCTTACCTTGGCATTGCAGACGCGATTCTCGATCTCTCAAGCTCGGGTGACACTCTCCGTTCCAACAGGCTGCGTGTCATCAGAAAGGTATTTGACACAAGCACCATCCTCATTGGCAACAAACAGGCGATGACCACCCATGGCGAGAAGATTGAAGAGGTAGTCCTCGCGCTCGAGAGCGTGATACGGGCACGCGGCCAGTGTTACCTGATGATGAATGCAAACCGTGCATGCCTCGCGGAGATCACCAATGTGCTCCCGGGCCTTTCAGGTCCAACCGTGATGGAAGTTGCATCACATGATGACCTTGTCGCAGTGCATGCCGTTGTGAACGAGGACAGGGTCTATCGCCTCATCAACCGGCTGAAGCGGGCAGGAGCACGGGATATCCTCGTAATGTCCATCGAGCGGATGATACGCTGATATGAAAGTCTTTCCTGCGGTCGATATCCTGTCAGGCAGATGTGTCCAGCTCGTTCAGGGAAAGCGAGAGACAGCAACCTCCTTTGGAGAACCAATCGATTGCGCCATGCGATGGATCAATGCCGGCGCCCGGGAACTCCACGTGGTGAACCTTGACGGTGCTTTTGGAAATTCCGCAAAGAATATCGCAACGATCAGGAGGATTATCAGCAGGACCGGTGTTACCGTCCAGCTGGGCGGGGGCATCCGTTCCTATAAAGACGCGGCAGGATGGCTTGATGCCGGAGTCGAACGGGTGATTCTCGGGACTCTTGCGGTGGAGGACCCTGCGATGCTCACCCTGCTGTCTGATGCATTCGGCCGGGACAGGATAATGGCTGGTGTCGATGCACGGGAAGGAAAGATTGCGGTGGAAGGCTGGCAGAGGACGGGGGGGGATTACATCGGATGGGCTCAGACGTTTGAAGAGAGGGGCGCCGGCTCCCTCCTCTTCACGAATGTCGATGTCGAGGGTCTGCAGCAGGGGATTTGCAGCGGACCAGTATCCCGGCTCATCAGTTCGGTACAAATACCTGTCATAGTGGCAGGGGGCATCTCGAGCAGGGAGGATGTGAGAGTATTAAAGGAGATCGGGGCGTATGGTGTAGTACTGGGATCAGCACTCTATTCAGGGAAGCTGACGCTCGGGGAAGCCCTGGAGGCTGCCGATGAGAAAGGCTGAGGTATCACGTGAGACCAAGGAGACCAGTGTCACTATCGTGCTGAATCTCGACGGGTCCGGCACGGTCCAGGCCGGAACCGGACTTCCGTTTCTCGATCACATGCTCCAGGCAATGGCCCGCCATGGAAGGTTCGATCTGGAATGCAGTGCGAGCGGGGATCTCCAGGTGGATTCCCATCATACCGTCGAAGATATCGGCCTTGTTCTGGGAGAGACCATAAAAAGAGCGCTGGGTGATGGGCGTGGCATACAGAGATTTGCTCATGCCATGGTGCCCATGGACGAGTCCCTTGCCACCGTCGCCATGGACTGCGGTGGACGGGGGTTCCTCGTGTATCAGGGGTGTCTCTCCCATCCGGCACTGGGGGGGATCGAACGCGACAGTTTCGAACATTTTTTCCAGAGCCTCTGCGGAAAAGCCGGGCTGAATGTACATATCATCTTCCATGGCAGAAATGACCATCACCAGATGGAAGCGGTATTCAAGGCATTTGGAATAGCACTCCATGACGCATTGTCAATCGTGGCAGGAAGAGAAGATATTCCGAGCACGAAAGGCATCCTCTGAAAATCGCTCTGGTGGACGTCGAATCCCTGATTAGGTATCCTGTCCCTCCCAAAAATGCATACCCCGTCACCTTTGTGTGGCGTTCGAACTGAAAGAAAAAGCCTGGATATTCACTGAAAGGGATAAAACCTGTAATATTTCAGGATTTTTGAGAAAAGAGCCTCATAAAAGAGTTTGATGCCACCTTTTTTTGATTGCTGCGGTTCTCACGTGCGATTCAAAGGTAATGGATGTAGTTATGCGGACTTCGCCGCAAGATCCACATCTTCTTCCTTGATAGTCTTTCTGCCCGCGTGGAGGGCCAGTCTGTTCGCTTCCTTTGTCAGGTTGGCGATGTAATCTTCCGCCTTTGCCACAAGGGCGGCAGCTGCATCGGATCCAACTCTCTCAGCACCATTCTTTTTTGCAATTCTCACAACTGCAGCAATAGGTAAATCTGCCATCTTCTATTACCTCAGGACAAAGGTATATCAGGAAATATTTAAAGATATCGTGAATTAAGGCCTTATTTTCTTCAAATAGGCTATCGGGAATCACATTGACCTCATCTTAGGATACACCCGGAGTATCCCCTTGAAAAAATGTAAAAATCGGGCATTTTATCCCCATTTTAAGTAATGAAATGTAAATATCCGATTAATTTCACTTTAAAAGAGATTCTGCGAGTCTTATTGCATTTGCATAACCGGACGTGGCGCGCGAAGTATCTACGAAGATTTTGCCGATATTCAGGACTGGTGCGCCATGTCCGTGGCCCGATCCGAGAAAGGTCAGTGTACGGAAGATAAAATTGCCTGAAATCCCGTCCGGGGCTATTATTACTCCGCAATCCCGGATAGCATCCTCGATCAGGATCTCGTAGTGCACACCTCCGGTAAGGCGAGCCACGAGTTCGGCATCGGCCAGACTCCGGTCCACGAAGGGGTGTCTTCCGACATCCCCAAGCCTTCCCCCGGAAAGAATGCCGATCCTGGAAGGAAGGCCGAATTTTTCGGCAAGCGTCCTTGCTTTACAGGCCAGTGCCACTTTTTCCCCGACGGTCCAGCCTTCATCGACTCCTACCGGTGCAAGGAAAAATTGCCTTCCATCGGATGTTTCCAGGAGGGCAGCACGCTCCAGATGGTCAACACCACAGGCAGCCTTCAGGGAGGAGAGGGTGCTATTTGCTGGCAGGGTTCCCCGTATCGCGGCATCGATACGACCATTCGCAAGGTCATCTGCAAGAGAAAAGCCCGGGTCCTGACTTTCACGGAGAGATACTCCGGGAGGAATCGGCAACTGGACCGTTCCAAATCCGCTGTAGACGATTATCCGTGACGATCCATCGGTTCCCGGTATGCTTGAAAAGACCTTCCCGATCTCTTCGCCAGCACCGATACCGATCTTCTTCATTGACATGGAGTGTTGTCCGGAAAGAGGTGCATGACCCCATGACGGGAAAAATCAAACACAGAACTGTCTTCTCCTTCGTAGGTGATTCTCAGTTCATGGCCTGAATCCACGGTCCCGATGACCTTTGCAACCATCCCCACTTTTGCAAACCTCTGCCCGATCTCATCGGCATGCTCTGGTCTTGCCGTCAACACGAACCCCATTCCAGGGTAACAGCGGATCCACTGTTCAAACGTCATGCCATGGGCGTTCAGATCCGGTTTTGGGATCAGGTCAAGATCTACGAAGGCCCCTTTTCCGCTCACTTCGAGGAGCATTCCCAGTGTCCCGATGATCCCGGGATTGCTGATATCCTTCCCTGCAGTGACAAGGTGCCCCTTGCCAAGCTGCTCAAGAACCTGAACCTGTGCACGGACCACTTCTGCTGGCTTCATGGTGACCGAGTCCCAGTTCAGGGCACAGGACGGATGAATCCTGCCGGCGAGGTCGATTGCAATGATGACAACATCACCGGAACAGGCAGTATGGCTGTATATGACTGCATCGCGGGCTGCAGTACCCAGTATTGCAACATCGATGACACTGTACGGGGTATCCGGATGAAGATGGCCTCCAACGATGGGAACCCCGAATTGGAACGATGCTGCATGCATCCCCTCAAGGACTTTGCTCCGGATGCGCTCATCAGAAATCGAGAAGACATCGACCATCGCGATCGCCCTGCCCCCCATCGCTGCGATATCATGGATGTTGACGAGAACAGAACAATACCCCGCCCAGTACGGATCAGCCTCCATCAGCCGGCTCCATATCCCGTCTGCGGCAAGCAGGAGGACTTCGTCACCATGTTCGATCACGGCAGCATCCTCCCCAAACGAGGCAATCACATGGGGTGCATCGATGCGGATCGCACGGACCATCTCGCCAATCGATTCTTTCCGCTTTACCCCTTCGTATTCTCGTACGACAGCGGCAATCTTAGCGGTGGAGCAGCCATTCAACACCATAGGTCACACATAATCCGCTTCTTACCTAACCAATTGAGCATCATCAGAGATAATTTATTTGATACACGGTTGAAGTCTCTACATGGACTGGGCGTCGAAATATCGCCCGAAGCATGTAGCAGATGTGGTCGGGAACAGCAGTGCATTGCAGCTGATGGTGGAATGGGCCCGTTCCTGGACGGCGGACAGCAAGCCCCTTCTCCTCCACGGAAAACCGGGGACGGGAAAGACCTCGAGTGCGTATGCTCTTGCAGCCGATTTTTCCTGGGAAGTCATTGAGCTGAATGCAAGTGACCAGCGAACCCGTGACATTATAAAAAAGATTGCCGGGACCAGCAGTACCACGGGCAGTATCCTGGGTGCATCGAGAAAACTCATCCTGCTTGACGAGGCGGACAATCTCCACGGGACGGCTGATCGCGGGGGCGCACGGGCAATTCTCGAGGTGATGCGAACAACCCGTCAGCCAATGGTTCTCATTGTCAATGATCTCTACCAACTGGCACCTGATATCAGGTCCCATGCTGAACTGGTGATGTTCCGGGCTCTCCCGGCACGCTCAATCGTCCCGAGGCTCCGCTATATCTGCAGTGCGGAAGGGCTGAAGTGCAGTGATGGTGCCTTGAAAGAGATCGCTGAATCGGCTGGCGGCGATATGCGTGCAGCCATCACGAGACTTGAAGCGGCAGCAATAGGCCGGTCCATGATAACGGACGACGATGTCTCCACTTCCCGGAAGGATGAGCGGGCATCTGTATTTGACCTGGTGAGCTCGGTATATGGAAAAACCGGGCCGCAGGAGCTGATGCGCATCGTGTATGACGTTGATGAACCTCCCGACACAATAGCCCAGTGGATCGAGTCAAACATCGGTCATATACAGGACAGGATACGCTATTTCCAGGCATACCGGCAGCTTGTCAGGGCTGATGAGTATATCGGCCTGACGTATCGGCAGCAGTACTATACCCTGTGGCGATATGCCACTGCCCTCATGGTTCTTGGGGTATCTGATGCAGCAGCAGGCGGAGGGATTCACGGACGAATCGTATCCCCGGAACGATGGAGGAAGATCGGAAGTTACCGAAAGCAGAAAACGGTCCGCACGGCAATGCTCGGGAAGATAGGCAGAAGCCTGCATCTCTCCCAGTACAAGCTCCGCGATGCGTACATTACTCCTTTATCCCTTATGGCCGACCGCGATCCTCTGGCGTTCGCCCGTGAGTACTCCCTTGATGCCGATGAACTCAACCTGCTCATTCACGACAAGACGAGATCTCAAAAGGTGGCAAAAACCCTGATTGACGAGGAACGATCGGTTGAGAAAGAGAAGGAGAAGGCTGATCGGCAGAAGAGAAAGAGACCTTCCGGATCTTCACCGGCGGACGGTACGATCACCAGCACAGCGGCATCTCAAGCATTTCTTCAGAGCAGGAAGGGAGAAGTCACGAACTGTCCGCAAGAGACTCCCCCTTTGAGTAGTGATATAAAAGAGCACCCGCCTGAATCACTGCCCTCCGGGGACAGCGGATCTGGTGAAGAGAAACAGCCAGGAAAGCATACTCAAAAGACCCTCTTTGACGGCTTCTGACTCTTGTGGTAGCGGTGGAGGGGGACCCGGCAGTCAAGGATCTCTCCACCCCGACCGTATCCTTCAAACCCAAGATGATAGACGATAAGGTCAACATCGAGATGCCGGGCAAGCCGGATCAGGGCTGGCACCATCTCTTCACCGGGGCGGACTGAGTAGATCACCTCAACATCCTGGTATAAGCTGGTATCCGGGGAGAATATGTCATCGATGTAGAAAGGGAGATCAGGTGCTGTTCGCGGCGTCAGGACATCGGTGCAAAAAACCTTCCCCCCGGAATTCCTGATTATCCCGGCAGCGGTGAAATTGTCGCCAACACCTACTTCTCCGGCAGAACGGTAGCGGGACGCAATGCAGGCTCCGATACACCGTTCAATATGCTTATGACCGCCCATTGTGAGTACATTGTAATGGATCTCCTTATTTTTTGGGATTCCGGAGCCCCTGCCGGGCTCGAACTCCCGGTCATGCGGTTGATCTCCGGCATGCTAGCCATCCCGTCAAAGGTATGCGAAAACCCGCTCATCATGAGCGGATATTCAGGCTCCCGTCGCCAGACCGACGCCTGTGTCCTGCTCGATACGCTTGACCTGTTCAAGCAGCGACAGGGTATCAGGAATCAGGTCCTGCTCGTTACCGGGAATGATATCTTCTCTGCTGGGCTGTCATCGTTGTTTGGTCTTGCGCGTCCGACAGCGGGTGCTGCAGTCGTGTCCACTGCCCGCCTCTCCAATGAATTTTACGGGAGAGCCGGGAGCGAGGATGACCTGATCGACCGTACGGTGAAAGAGAGTGCCCACGAAATAGGCCATCTGCTCGGGCTTGACCACTGCATGGCACCTGAATGCATCATGCATAATCCCCTAACGCTCGATGACCTTGACCGTAAAAAGCGCTGGTTCTGCCCCGATTGCAAAGATCTTCTTGATAGTGCACGCATACTCGCTTCCCTTTCCTGAATTCCTCATCATCACCGGCTCATCCCGATAAATAAACAGACTCCTCGCTGTTTTGTGCAGGAAAGACCGGAACCGCGCGCGGAATCCACCTGCCGATCCTGAAACTAAAACCGTCACTTGGGTATCCTTTTCTGTGCGGTCGCTGTGTATTGCATGTGGGGGTATGTGAGCGGTCTGCCCACACAAAATGTATCCGGTTCGTCAATCAGACCCACAGCGGAGAGCGAAGGGCCAGAAAACAATTGTCGCCGGAACATCTCAAGGGCGACATTGAAGAGGCCAGCACTGAGGTTTCTGGATATTCTCGGGATAACTCCGGTAATTGTGGTTGGTAAACGAATTTGTCGATACATCCAGTCTGTCCGGAACAGGTTGACGGATCTCTAGAAAATCGTGCTGCTGTTGCACAAGGCACAAAAGGAGAACGGTGTGAAGATACAGCGATTCAGAGCTCTGCTCATTCGCACAAGACGAAACGGGCCTGCGTTATTTCGCGACCGGGAAAAAAGGGGGAGTTCAGCCGAACAGGGCACCGAGCCCTGCCATGCCGCTCTCTTCTTCTTCCTTCTTGTCTTCGGGGGCCGGGGCAGCGGCGGCAGGCGCGGATGCTGCAGCAGCGGCGGCAGGCGCAGCAGCTGCAACAGCAACCGGGGCGGCTGCAGCCTTGCTGATGGCCTCATCGATATTTACCCCGTCAAGGGCAGCTACCAGCGCCTTGATACGGGCGTCGTCAACAGCGATACCGGCAGCGGTAAGGACCGCTTTTACACTCTCTTCATTGATCGGCTTTCCTGCCTTGTGCAGGAGAAGCGCTGCATAAATATACTCCATCTCTTTCACCTACTCTCAAATTTTTTTTAAGATCCCCCAACCAGGTCCTGGAGGGCGGCACTTTCCCTGTGTGCTTTTCCAATAATACCATCAATCACGTCTTTCTCGTAGACACTGGCCTCGATTGCAAGACCGCGGGCTTCCCGGACTGCGCGGGTGATGATCGGCGCCATGGTCTCCGTTGTCGGGATTGCCGCATTGACCGACAGGTTGAATGCCTGCTGTCCGGCAAGGGAGATCTGCCGTAAAATCATCTCCTCGTCTATCGCAAGAACAGACGGTTCATACACGCTGCCCTCAAAGAAAGCAGCCTGCAGGCTGAGACCAACGTCCATCGGCTTTATACCAAGCTTTGACAGGACATCGGCAAGCTTTGCATTGATCGCCTCACCTTTCCGCACGACCGTCTTGGTCTCACGGATCTTCACCTTCCCTGCTTCGATTGCCGCAGGAATTCCTGACTGCTGAAGCTCGCCAACGATCGGCCCCGGCCTGAAACTGGTCGGACCTTTCTCGACCACGATGTCTTCAGGAGCCTTTTCTCCAGGCTTTGCAGCCATCTTGGTCTTGGTTTTCTCGAGCTTCTTGAACAGCTTGAACGGGTTTTCATTGGTGAAGATGATCGCAGAATGCCCGGAGATAAAGTTCCCCAGGGCAGTGACGTCCCCGCCGACCTCCCTGAATGCATGCTCGATCAGGGTGTTCCTCGTCATCTTGAGCTTTGCAGTCCCTTTCAGGTTTCTCCTGATCTGCTGGAGCTGGGATGCGGGGATACCATACATATCGACGAGCCCGATAAGCGCATACTTCCCGATATCTGCCTTTATCTCTTCAACCTCGCTCCGCTTCCACGCCGGGAGGTGATGGGTGTACAGCGCCATTATAACAGCCTCTCTGCAGGGCCCATGGTGGTCTTGACAAAGACAGACCTGATGTTCATCGGTCCCTGATCGAGAACAGTCTCGATTTTTTTCAGGACCGCGTCGATATTTTCTGCGATCTGCTCAGGGGGCATCTGCGTAGACCCGACCTTGACATGGAACGTCTTTTTATCCTTCGTCCGGATCTTCACGGATTTCCGGAGACGCTCAACAATCGGCCTGATATCGGTCCCGCCAGGAATAGGTGTCGGCATACGACCTCTTGGCCCGAGACGGGGTCCAAGGAACCGGCCGACCTGTGGCATCACACCGGTGTCTGCAAGGAAGAAGCGGTATTTTCCCGCAACCAGTCTTGCTTCGCGTGGTTCGCCACCAAGGCGTTCGATCTCTTCCGGGCCGATGATCAGGTCCACTCCGGCTTCACGTGCCTGGGTGGTAATGTCTCCCTTGCCGAGAACCGCAATCCCCACCGTCTTTCCTGTGCCGTGGGGAAGAAGAATCGTCTCATCGATACGGTTCTTCGGCTGCGCCATGTCGATATTCTTGAGATTGACAGTGATATCCACACTCTCAGAGAACTTACGTTCAGGCGCCTTCTCAATGGCCGCTTTGACGGCCTCCAAAATTCTGGCCCTTTCTACCATATGGTTCCTCCATAGTCCTCGACCATATCTGATCTTCTATGGGTTGTCTGCCAATTCGTTACGATGCGAAAACCGCGTCATACGTTCCGGCATCGATCGCCGCAAGGACTTCCCTTGGGCGTTTGCCGTCTACGTTCACACCCATCGAAAGACAGGTCCCGACAACTTCCTTGACCGCATTCTTGAGGTCGTAAGAGAGCATGTCGCCTGCCTTCATACGGGCGATCCTGACCGCGGCCTGCATCGGCAAGTCCCCAACCACATTCAGGTTGGGCTCGGGGGATCCTTTCTCGATATGAACCTCTTTTTTTATGAGAGCCGTCGTGGGTGGAATCCCCACGGTGACCGTGAAATTCTTCTTGTCATCGACTTCGATCCTTACCGGCACCTGCATGCCGTTGAATTCCGAGGTCTTCTTGTTGATCTCATCGACAACTGCCTTCACGTTTATACCGAGTGGTCCGAGAGCGGGTCCGATGGGCGGACCTGCGGTTGCCTTGCCTCCGGATACGAGTACCTCGACCACGTCTGCCATGGTATCACCATGCTGTCCCGCTGAAACGGTTTCAGCGTGGGTTAAAAAAGGTAGACCCGTAAAGACTTAAAGGTTATAGCCGGAGCAGGAGGGAAAGCGTTCAGGTATTGTCGCCACGATCGACAACCCTGACATTGTCCCCTCTCACCGTGATGGGGATAGGGAGAACGCTCTCGTAGAGCTCGACCGTGATCTCTTCCTTTCCTGCATCGATCCGTTTTACGACGGCCTTTTCACCTTTGAACGGTCCTGCAATGAGTTCAACGATGGTGCCCTCAGAGATTCCGCTGACGACCGGTTTTGGCACCAGGAAGTGGGCCACTTCGCCAAACGTTGTCTCTCCACGCACGACCGTGCGCGCATGGGCGACCTTTTCTACAAGCTGTTCTATCCTCGCCAGGCTTTCAGGCGTCTCCACGAGCACATATCCTTTCAGCTCATCAGGTACGATGATCGCGGTCACCTTTACATCCGAAGCCCCGGTATCGATGGCCTTCTTGATGTTGTCGGCGACAGTCCGCTCCTGCTTTGATGTGGTCTTGATGGCAAAAATGCGATTGGTAAATTCTTCCATAACAATCAGGACAGGGGGATCATCCCGATGTAGATCAGGAACCCGACCAGCCCGACGACCATGATACCTGCCGCGGCAACCAGTGCGATCTTCCTGAACTCATCCGGTGTCGGGGTTCTTGCCAGCTTGAGGATCCTCCAGTATTTCCGGAACAACTCCTCGTTCACATCGAATTTTATATCGGGTTTTGAAATTTCCATGGGCGATCACTTCAGAAAATCTATTTCAAACTGTTTCTGAACTTTTGGGGTTATCTTCTCGTTCCTACCATATATTTGTGGCGACCGTACACCGGTGACTACCAGCATCGTCCTCATCTTGCCCTGCATCGTAGGATCGACCTGGGCTCCCCAGATGATCCGCGCGCCCGGATCAATCCGGTTATACACTTCCTGGATAACTCCCTCCGCTTCCGACATGGTCATATCAGGACCCCCAACCACGTTGACAAGGGCAGCAGTGGCGCCCGAGATGTCGACGTCAAGAAGCGGCGAGCGGATGGCTTTCTTGACCGAGTCAGCGGCCTTGTCTTCGCTGTCGCTCTCACCCATCCCGATCATGGCCACGCCGCCCCGCTCCATGACCGTCCGGACGTCGGCAAAATCAAGGTTGACCAGTCCGGGCATGGTGATAAGTTCCGTGATGCCCTTGACGGCACGCATCAGTACTTCATCGGCGACCTTGAAGGCTGCATAGAGCGGAAGGCGGGGAACAACTTCGAGGAGCCGGTCGTTTGGCACAACGATCACCGTATCGGCAACATCCCGGAGGCGTTCGAGCCCGGCCTCGGCATTTTCCATCCGGATGGCACCTTCTGCAGTGAACGGCAGGGTCACCACCGCGATGGTAAGGGAGCCCTCATCCCTTGCCGCCTTTGCAATGATAGGAGCGGCACCCGTACCTGTGCCGCCACCAAGGCCAACCGTGATGAAGACCATGTCGCTTCCCGAGACAATCTTCTTGATGTCCTGCTCGTTCTCGAGTGCAGCCTCTTCGCCGATCTGGGGGATGGACCCTGCTCCAAGTCCACGGGTCCTCTGTCGCCCGATCAGGATACGATGATCCGCCACGGTCCGGGCCAGGTGCTGGGCATCGGTGTTCATGGCAATCAGGTTTGCCCCATGGATACCCTCCTCTTTCATCCGGGTTATGGTATTTGACCCGCTTCCCCCACAGCCAATGACGGTGATCTCGGTTTTGAGCTCCTTCAGTATCTGGTCAAGTTCCTCATTTTCAGAGAGGACCCTGGCAGGCTCGGCACTCACCTTGGTCAGCGCTTCTTCAACAATCGATCTCATATCAGTCTCTCCAATCCCGGGATTAGGATACATGTTTCTGTCCTGGTACGGACCATTTCCGGAGTAATTTCACGGCCGTTGACATTCACCGGACTCCCTTTCATCAGGTCCCCAAAAAGGGGTCCCGGAGGAATGCCCAGACTGCGCGCTTTTTCCGGATCAAACCTCGTCCTGCTGATGATGAGCCGATCCCCATCAACCGCCGTGGTCTCTCCACTACATATCAGTGTAACGCATAAGCTTATTAAATCATTCAGTACAAGCGTGGGGTTCTCCTCGGTGGTAATAAAAACCGGCAGAACTGGATTTCCGCCAGAAGAGAGGGATACGACCGGGAGCTGCCCGATCCTCTCTTTCAGCCGGCCGAGATCAACCCTGACCGCTTCACTCACAAGCTCATCTGGGACCCGGATCACCCGGGGACGTCCCTCTTTGATGAGGGCCGGGATCTCGACAACCGATCCTGGGTGAAGTTCACTGGCTGCTCTCCGTATCTCTTCCCACGTAGACCACGTGATATGCCGTAACTGGACGAGCTCATGTTCCGTGAGCCGGGGAATAGCCAGATCCGTAAGAGAAGTCCCGATCCGTTCGAGCTCACCATGAGTAAGTGCTTTTTTATCGATGTATACCGCATGTGCATGACTCTTTTTTGCCAGCGCTGCAATCATGGCAGAATCAAGGGTGGCTGCAAACCTGCTGTGCACGATATGGCCAAATGCTGCCCGGGAACGGAGTGCGATTTCGGTTTCCCTCCGGGCATAGTGCGTACCTCCTATTCCGAGCACATTCACGGTATCAGCGGGATCAGCTTCGAGAACACTCAATGCAACCGCTTCGCCAGCACGGCTGTCTGTCCACTCCTTTTCAGTACTCCCAATCTCGACAAAGAAAGAGGGTGTGGAGATTTCGGTGGGTCCATGATGGGTGACCTCGTATGTTGCGTGGTATCCTTCAGGTGCGTTCTTTTTCAGGTTACAGAGCACGGCATGCATCCATGGCGGTGAAGCAACCGCGAGCGAACCACCAATACCCCCAAGATGGGCAGGACCAATATTGCCAGTCACGTGGACCGTCAGTACCGGCAGCGGGTGTTCTGATGAATGCCGGGAGAGAAAAATGATGAGGTCGGCATCGAGCTCCTTGTCGATATGGTCCATACCTATCAGGCGTTCATGGACCCGATGGAAGGACAAGTCGTGGTTTTCGAGGGGAAAGGGGCGCGGCGACTCCGGATCTGCCAGGAGACGCTCCATGCACCTCATGATGGTTTTCCCGGCAGGGTCAAGGGATGAAGAGACGAGCGCTATGTTCAGAGGACATTCCCCTTGGGAGAGTCAGACATGGTAAACCCTATTTCTTTGTATACATACTATTGTTACTATGGACGAACAGAAGATACGGTCTGCATTTGAAAAAGAGGGAATCGACAAAGAGATACAATGCCCTGAAGCATTTGCCATTGCGGAAAAATATGGCATCTCAAAGACTGACATCGCACGGTTCTGCAATGATAACGGGGTGAAGATCAGGGCTTGCCAGTTGGGCTGCTTCAAATGAGCCTGTTTTTTTCGACACTGTCCGTTGAGGAAGCGGTGAATGCCGCACGGACTCTTGCCCGTCCGATGCCTCCCGAAGATGTCCCTCTCTCATCGGCATATGGACGAATCCTTGCTGCTGACATCAGGGCTGATATCGATATCCCGGGGTTCAACCGTTCATCGGTCGACGGTTATGCCGTAAGATCCCGCGATACAACAGGAGCATCGGAATCTCTTCCGGCCTTGTTCTCACTGGCCGGGCGGGTGGCGATGGGTGAAGCTGGGTACAGGAAACTTCCCGGGGACAGTTGCCTTTATGTCCCAACCGGGGGAGCGGTGCCGGAAGAGGCTGACGCAGTCGTCATGGTGGAATATACCGAATCCATCGGACAGGACATCCTGGTAAAAAAGCCGGTGGCTCCTGGTGAAAATGTGGTATTGCGGGGAGAAGATTTCTCTGCAGGCGAGGTGGTCCTTTCAGGAGGGACGCTCCTCTCTGTCCGTGCTATTGCGGCTCTGGCAGCTGCCGGCCAGAACACGGTTCCTGTGACCAGGAAACCCCGAATCGGGGTGATATCGACTGGAAACGAGCTGATCCCGGTTGGAGATACCCCGAAGGGAAACCAGGTCAGGGATATCAACAGCTGGATGTGCGGGGCTTTTCTCACATCGGCCGGATGTATCCCCGAATACTACGGCATTACCGGGGACGACCGCGATCAACTCCGCAAAGTCCTGAAAAAAGCACTCTCCGTCTGCGATGCCGTGTTCATTTCCGGTGGCAGTTCAAAGGATGACCGCGACATGACCGCAGCCCTGATCGGTGAATCGGGCGAGGTGCTGGTCCATGGGATTGCAATTGCGCCTGGAAAACCAACCATCATCGGGAGGGCTGACGGGATACCCGTTCTCGGACTTCCCGGGCATCCTGCATCGGCGTTTATTGTGCTCCTTGTGATCGCCCGGCCGTTTCTCTTTCAATTGACCGGGCAGAGAGAGCAGGAGGTAGTGACAAAGAGCCTGGTGCTCGGCGAAAATATCCCTTCCGTCCGAGGAAGGGAGGACTACGTCCGGGTGCGTATCCGCGAGGGGAGAGTGTACCCGGAGTTTGGCAAGTCAGGGCTCGTGAATACCCTGGTCCGGAGTGAAGGCCTCGTCAGGGTCCCTTCGGGTGTTGAAGGCCTTGAAGGAGGAGACCGCGTGGAGGTGATCCTCTGGTAAAGCGGTATCTTTCAGTCAGGTCCCTTGAAGAGGTGCTTGGGATACTCTCCCGTGAGTTCCCGCAACGGCGCATTTCCTCAGAGGTACCTCTGGAAGAATCGGTGGGAAGACTCACTGCCCGCCCCCTTTTTGCCCCCTATTCTGTCCCTGAAGCAGTCCTTGCCGCAATGGACGGAATCGCAGTCAGGAGCGAGGATACCTGGGGTGCGGGTGAGCAGCGGCCGGTCACCCTGACCCATTTTGCACGGGTGAATACCGGAAATGTGGTACCGCCCGGCTTTGATTCCGTGATAATGATCGAGGATGTAACGTTCGATGGTAGCCGGGCGGTGATACGGAAGGCTGCAGGCTCCTGGCAGCATGTCAGGCCTGCAGGAGAGGATATCGCCGAATCAGAGATGATCCTCCCTTCCACACACCGAATCCGGCCTCATGAGATCGGGGCCCTTGCCGCATATGGGATATCTCGTGTGCCTGTCCTCACAGTCAAGGTAGGACTGGTGCCTACCGGAAGCGAACTTGTCGTGCCGGGGACCAGGCCCGCACCAGGCCAGGTGGTGGAGAGCAATACCGTGATGGCCGCGGCATGGCTCCGTTCTCTTGGCGCAGAATGCCACCGCTACCCGGTTACTCCCGATGAACCGGACATTATTTCTGAGAGGATACGGGACGCCGTTGGAAAGAACGATATCGTGGTCATCTCTGCAGGATCTTCGGCAGGAACAAAGGATTACACTGCCGGGGTCATTGCAGGCCTGGGCGATGTCCTTGTCCATGGCATTGCGATAAAACCGGGAAAACCAGCCATTATCGGAAAAATCGATGGAAAACCGATCATCGGCATGCCGGGATACCCGCTCTCTGCACTGACAGTTATCCGGGAGATCATGGTGCCGCTGCTAGGACGTTATGGTTTGTTCCCACCCGATCCCGTATACCTCTCTGCCACCCTTGCCACCAGTCTCCATTCCGAAGCAGGAACTTCTGAATATGTGCTCCTTGCAATCGGAAAGATCCGTGACCAGTTCGTTGCAATCCCGCTCTCCCGGGGTTCCGGTGTCCAGATGAGCGGGGTAAGGGCCCATGCATTCCTCTGCATCCCTGCTGACAAGGAAGGGTATGAGGCCGGGGAAGCAGTACCGGTCACTCTGATGGTGCCGCAGGCGACGGCAGAACAAACGCTCCTGATATCGGGAAGTCATGACCCGGTTCTGGACTGCCTCCTCGAACTCACGCAAAAAGAGGGGGTAAGCCTCCACTCGTCACTTACCGGAAGCATGGGGGGAATCCTTGCGTTGAAGAGGGGCAACTGTCATGCAGCACCGATGCACCTGCTTCACCCATCCGGGGAATATAACCTCCCCTATCTGAGGCAATACCTGCCTGGGGAGGAGATCACCATGGTATGCATTGCCGGGCGCGAGCAGGGAGTCGTGTCCAGAGAGGGGCTCTCCTTTGCCGACATCCCTTCCCATACTTTCGTCAATCGCCAGAAAGGGTCCGGGACACGGATGCTCCTTGACTATGAACTCCGGAAACAGGGAATCGATCCCGGATCGATCCAGGGCTATGATCGTGAACTGACGACTCATATCGGGGTAGCGCTCGCCGTTCGGCAGGGAGAGGCGGAAGCCGGTATGTGTGTGTACTCTGCAGCGAAAGCACTGGGTCTCTCATTTGTCCCTGTGGGAAGAGAGCGCTACGAACTTGCCATACGGACCAGGGATCTTGCCGACCCGAGGATCAGGACTCTTCTCTCGGCAATACATTCTGCAAGGTTCAGGGAGATATTACAGCACCTCGGGGGATACGATACATCCTGTACCGGCCAGCTGCGGGAAGTGTCCCGCTAAACCGGCCTTTCTGGAGCACTTCAAAGAAACTACTTTGTGGTCGCGGAGATAATATTGGAGGAATATACCCGTATCCCTGAGCGAAACCACGGGTATCCGAGACAACCGTTTGGAGGATCCCGGTGAAGGAAGTCACCAGCAGTTACAATGCAAATGCAATTGAGGAGGCGGTCCGCCAGTTCTGGCTGGAGGAGACTATCTTTGAAAAGACACGAGAACTCCACCAGGGAGACCCTGACTTTTTCTTCGTGGACGGGCCACCGTACACGACCGGCACCATTCACCTCGGCACTGCATGGAACAAGATACTCAAGGACAGCATTCTCCGCTACACCCGCATGACCGGGAGAAATGTCATTGCCAGGGCAGGGTATGACATGCATGGGCTCCCTATCGAGGTCAGGGTCGAGCAGCAGCTGGGTTTTGTCTCCAAAAAAGATATCGAGCGGTTCGGTATCGGCCAGTTCATCGAGAAATGCCGCACGTTTGCAGCGGCGAACATGGAGATGATGAGTCAGCAGTTCCTGGCACTGGGGGTTTGGCTCGATTTCACTGATCCCTACCAGACCATGGACCCGGAATATATCGAGGCTGCTTGGTGGACACTTGCCAGGGCTGCATCGGAAGGGATGCTTGAGCGGGGCCACAGGGTGGTGAACTGGTGTCCGCGGTGTGCCACTGCTATTGCAGATTCAGAAGTCGATTATGCCGATGTCACCGATCCTTCCATCTATGTCAAGTTCCCCGTTTGCGGAAAAGACCGGGAGTACCTGGTCATATGGACGACCACCCCCTGGACTCTTCCCGCCAATGTGGCCGTCGCGGTCCATCCGGACATCACCTATGCCCGTGTCGATGCAGTGAAAGACGGGAGAAGAGAGGTGCTCTGGATTGCAGAGGACCTTGTTGAACCTGTGCTCCGGAAAGGCAGGTACCAGGACTATTCCGTGCTCGAGAAAGTCAGCGGCAGCAGCCTGACCGGGTTTGTCTACACTTCCCCCCTTGAAGGCACGGTACCCCTCCAGCGGGACCTCGCGCACAGGGTTGTCACGGCGGATTTCGTGACCCTGGAAAATACAGGGATGGTCCACATCGCACCAGGGCACGGTTGGGACGACTATCTGCTCGGATGCCGCGAACATCTCCCCATCATCTGCCCGGTCGATGGGACCGGACGGTTCACGGGCGAGGCAGGGACGTTGAGCGGGATGTTCGTCAAAGACGCCGATGGAGTTGTCCTGGAAAACCTCGGGCATCACCTCCTGGCCTGCGAGTCCGTCACCCACCGGTACGGGCACTGCTGGAGATGCAAGACGCCGATCATCTTTCGTGCAACTTCGCAATGGTTCCTGAAAGCATCGGAGATCCGTGACCGTATGCTCGAAGAAGTCGGGAACGTCACCTGGTATCCTGAATGGGCTGGCAGCGCACGGTTTTATGACTGGATCAAGGAAGCACGGGACTGGTGCATCTCCCGGCAGCGGTACTGGGGCATACCTATCCCCATCTGGGAGTGCCCGTCCTGTGGAGCTCACAGGGTTTTTGGGACATTCAAAGAACTCGAAGAGGCCAGCGGAAGATCCCTCCCAGATCCCCACCGGCCTTTTGTGGACGAGATAACCGTCCAATGCAGTTGCGGGAGAGAGATGCACAGGATTGAAGACATCTTTGATGTGTGGTTCGATTCGGCAGTTGCATCATGGGCGACACTCCGTTTCCCGGGAGAGAAGGATGCCTTTCAAAGGTTCTGGCCTGCGGACTTCATCACCGAAGGGCAGGATCAGACGAGAGGGTGGTTCTACTCCCAGCTCGGGGCAAGCACCATCGCGTTTGGGTGCTCGCCCTACAAAAGCGTCCTGATGCACGGGTTTGCCCTTGATGCAGAAGGGCGGAAGATGAGCAAGAGCCTTGGAAATGTCGTGACCCCGGAAGAGGTGATAACGACCCATGGGGTTGATGTCCTGCGCCTCTATGTCCTCTCCTCAAGTGCACCCTGGGACGACCTCAAGTTCAACTGGGATGGGGTAAAGACCGTGAACCGGGCGATCAACATCTTCTGGAACGTCTACAGGTTCCCCCTTCCCTACATGATCCTCGACGGGTTCGAACCAGCCCGCGTTGCTGACCGGCACTGGGATGATGCAGCAATACGATCCAGGTTCGGGGACATGGCTGCAGAGGACCGGTGGATCATCTCCCGGATGAATTCCTGTGCCGCACTGGTGGATACCGCATTGCAGGAACGGCAGCTCCACCGGGCAACGAGGGCTCTCATACAATTCGTCCTTGAAGATCTCTCCCGGTGGTATGTCCAGCTCGTCAGGCCCAGGATGTGGATTGAAGGCGAGTCAGAGGAGAAGACCGGGGCTTATGAGACCATGTATTATATTCTCCGGCGACTGTGTGGGCTTTTATCGCCATTCATCCCGCATATCACCGAGATCATCTACCGGAATATCAGGACCCCGGCAGACCCGCCAAGCATCCACATGACAGACTGGTGGCCAGGAGATGAGGACTTGAGAGACAGATCACTCGAGCAGGCGATGGACACCGTCCGTTCGTTTGACGAGGCATCAGCAAATGCCCGGCAGGCAGGAAAGAGAAAACTCCGGTGGCCCGTCCGTGAAGTCGTTGTCACTACTGACGATGATGCGGTCGCTTCCGCCATCAAAAGCCTCTCGTCTGTCTGCGAAGATCGTGCAAATGCACGGAGTGTCCGTGTTGTCCGGGGAAGCTTTGACCGGTCAGGCTGGAGGGCAGAACCGGTAATGAAAGCGCTGGGCCCCGCATTTGGAAAGAGGGCCCCCATCGTTCGCACCCTTATCCTCTCTGCGGATGCAACTACCCTGAAATCTACACTTGAAAAAGGTGAGAACGTCACCTTGAAGGACGGGGACGAATTGTTTACCATCCAGCCGGGTTATGTAACCTTCATCGAAGAACTCCCCCCCGACCTGTTCTCAGCACCGATGAACGGCGGTGCCGTTTATGTCGATGTGACCCTCACTCCCGATCTGGAAGCAGAAGGGTATTCCCGTGAAGTGATCCGGCGGATCCAGGAGATGCGGAGGTTGCATGATCTGAATGTTGAGGATTACATAACTGCAGGTGTGGTCATCGACGATGAACGGGTGGCTTCTCTCCTGGAGGGGAACTGGTGCCAGAATATCATGGATGAGGTCCGGGCAGGAACCTGCACGATAGCCCCGGGGTCATCATCCTCCACCCCGGGCACCTGGGAACTGGAGAGAGAATGGGATGTAGAAGGGATCCGGGTGCTGATCGGTATCTCAAAGCTCGTTGATCAGGCTCTTGAGAAATAACCGTCCTTCAGGAGAAGAGAAGACCGGGGGCTCTGCAGTACACCGGACCGAGCTGCGGCAGGTCCTCTCCACCCGCGAGGTGAGGGGATTATAGCCTTCGATCTCCTTTGCCGTTTTATGGACGAGGATTCCCCGTCGCTGCCATGCAGGTGTCTTTGCAAGGTTGATCCCCCGGGAGAACATCATCTCATGCATCCCGGCTGAAGAGAGGCCTTTCAACAATGTTGCTGCTTCCCCGGGATCGCTCCCTTCGGAAACGAGCGCATAGTGGCAGTATGCATTGACATGGTTTCTCCACGCTTCGGCCTGTCGGCTGACAAGGTACTGACTGGCCAATGCAGGGGTGACCTGGATCACCCTGGCATCGAATGCTACCGGGAAGGATGAGGCCATCTCGATCGTCAGGGCACTTGCCGCATAGGATGCGATGACCGAATCCAGCTTTTCCACTCTCCCTGCATAAGGGACATGGGGGAAATAGAGGTTGATCTCATCTGAAAACGTGAAGGCAAAGTCGGGTGCAAGCCCGCTCGATGCGATCATCTGTGCGCTGACATTAGCCATCGCCCGGGCAAATCGCCCGTCAAAAGGTCGCTTCAGCCCCCATTCACCGCAAATCCGGTGAAATCCCCTCCCGTCTATGCGCACAAATACGGGAGGGACTGAGATGAGGTTGCTGAATATCTCCCGGCTTTTCATAGGGCAGGCCCGGGCCGGATACCCGCCGCACAGTGTTCATGGTTTATCCGGTACTGCTCTTCTAAAAGGACCGAAACCCCCACAGAAACAACTGAAAAAAAATCCCTTTTTCCCCGCATACGATTTCTTCCTCTGTTCTGATGCCGCAATCTCTTCGGCTGACAAGGCGCTTGCAATCGGGATTCCGGGAGTGGAACTCCCAAAAACCCCGCGAATGGATTTTTGGGGAGAAGCGGGCCCTTACCCTTCCCGTTCAGATATCATCGGCCTTGAATGCACCCTGCAGATGGCGGATGAGGACAATATCGCCGATACTCCTGATGATGCGGAAGGGGACCTTCAGCCCTTTGTAATTTTTTATATCCACCAGCTGCTGGTTTAATTTCCCCACCACGATCGATTCCATCTTTTTTGATTCGATGTCTATGAGGATATCCTCCACTTCACCGACCAGAACGCTCTTTTCGGTGTATACTTTGAGATCAAACATCTCGGTAATCTGGTTTCTCATCCTAATCAATGAATCATATATACTATTCGCATAAAAATATACTCCTTTTAATGAACGGCTCGCTGAAAATAGGGACTTTCTCCGGTATTCCCATCCAGCTTCACTGGAGTTTCCTGATTATCATTCCCCTCTTCACCTGGATTATCGGGAGCCAGATTCTCATCGCCACCGGTATGACTGTTGATATTTTCCGGGTTCCCATCGATACGAGCATCATCGCTTCAGGGTATATGCCGTATATCCTCGGCATGATCCTGTCCATCGGATTGTTCGGGGGCGTCCTCATCCACGAGCTTGCGCATTCGATGCTGGCGAAGAGCAAAGGTATCAAAATCAACAACATCACGCTGCTTTTTTTTGGAGGGATCTCATCAATGGAGGAAGATACGCCCGATCCAAAGGTGGAACTTCCGATGGCGGCCATCGGGCCGCTCACCAGCCTCGCGGTGGGAATTGTCTGCATTGCCGTGATGTACATTGTTGCGGGAACATTTACCGCCAACCCACCTGTTGCCGGGGTGTTTGTCTTTATGTTCGGCTACCTTGGTATCCTGAACGTGTTCCTGTTCGGCTTCAACCTCCTGCCTGCTTTCCCGATGGATGGCGGTCGGGTCCTCCGTGCATTCCTGGCACGGTCGATGCCGCTCTACAAGGCTACGGGAATTGCCGCTGATGTTGGCAAAGTCTTTGCGGTCCTCTTCGGCATCATTGGCATCATTGCGCTTTCCCCGTTCCTGATTATCATAGCCTTCTTCATCTACATTGGAGCCAGCCAGGAATCAACCGCAATGAAGTACAACTTCCTCCTGAAGGACGTCACGGTCAGCGATATCATGGCCCAGGGTGTCCGGACGGTGCCACCGGAATTGCCTGTCAGGGATGTGATCGATCTCATGTACATGACAAAGCACCTTGGTTTTCCGGTCGAGGAGAGGGGGCATGTCACGGGGATGGTCACCCTTGCCGATGTGCACAAGATTCCTCCCCTTGACAGGGAAGCGATGCAGGTCAGGGATATCATGACCCGTGAAGTAATTGCCCTTCCTCCCAGAGCTCCGGTTATCGATGCGCTCCGTATCATGTCTTCAAAAAATATCGGGAGGATACCCGTGATGGACGGTGAACAGCTTCTCGGGATCGTGACGAGGACCGACATCATGAAGGTTATCGAACTGAAGGAGATGTAAAAGAGAAGAGGGTGTCAATCGGCGTTATGCCGGCAATTGCCCTGAATTCCTGCAGACCGGAAAAAGGCCTTGCCCCCGATATTTTTGCAGCGGTCTTTGCATTCACTCCAGGCAGCCATTTCAGAGCGGCGAGCGGGAGGAGATTCACCTTTACCGGGACCGGAAGCGCAGTGATCGATCGCATCCCGTGATCCACCACCACTGCATCAATAACCTCCCTCTTGGTGAGAGGGAGAGGTATCCCGGCAAGGAGAGGATACGATCCCATCTGCCGCCCGAAGGAGAGGCTGCCCTCCTGTTCGATGATGACATCACGAAGGATGGTCCCCAGGGGAAACACCCGTTTCAGCATGGGGAGATCGAAGTTCTTTCTGACATGCTCCTTGAATGCCCTGAACTGCCGGGTATATCTCCCGAGCGTATTCTCGGTATAGGCTCGGGTCCCTTCAAACGGCATCAGCTGCCGGATATTCACCCGCCGCACCAGCAGGCCCGATGAGAGAACCTGGGCGAGGAACTGTTCATTCATCCCAAAGGTGGCTTCAGTCTCCCCGACAAGCCCCGCAATAAAATTCAGCCCGGGGAGAAGATCAGGGATACCGTCCTTCCGGGCGCCCCCTACCTCGTTGACTATTCGGATTGCCCGCATCACTTCATCGGGGCGTGCCTTCAGATTGTTTCTCTGTATCACCTCGGGATCTGCAGTCTCCATCCCAAACGCAGCAACATCTCCGGGAGTATGGTGCCTTGCAATCGCCTCCAGGGTCATGCGGCCGGCCTCTTCATGCCGTGCAAGGGTTCCGGGGTTGATATTGTCGATGTGCAGCGTCCGGAGATCCGGTGCCGCAGTCCGGACGGCAAGGAACAGCGCTTCGACAAGGTCGGGTCGAGGCAAGGGGAATTCGCCATGGCCTGCACCATACGTCAGGAGATCCGGCTGCCTCCCGAGTCGGAAATGCCTGGCTCCTGCCGCATGCAGGGCAGAGATCTCATCCGATATCCCCCCGATGCTCCGATACCGGGGATGACCATAAAACGGCTCCGTGCAGAAAGAACATCCTCCCGACACGGTACGGGGACAACCGCGGGCTGTCTCGATCTCGCACATGACGAAGGGAAATGACGGATGGTTGCGGATTATGCTGCTCCCCAGGATCGCCCAGGGATCGGAATGTTTGTATGAGTGGTCCCCGTGGGTTGTTCCGGAAGAGAGCCAGCCATCGAGCGCCTCTGCAGGTGAACCGGTGAGGAGGTGATCGAAGCCCGAGATTGTCTGACGGATGGCTTTCTCCCCTCCACCCGCGGAGTAGCCAAACCCGACCGGCCCGGCTATAAGCCGGTCCATTCCCCGAAGGCGCGTTCCAATCTGCTGTATCTCGGTGATCGTGGCAGGCGTTCCGCCAAGATAGGCGCCAGGCACGGTCACCCCGGCAACCATGATTGCAAGTCCCCCTTTGACAGGAGTGAGTATCCCGGGATCCAGACGGATCTGGTCGATAGTCAGGTAGCGGGAGGGTATCCCGTGTGCCTCAAGGACCCCCGCAATTGTCCGGATATACGGGGAGATGTAGGGAGGCACCCCGAGACATGCAGGCTCGTCGACATATCCATCAATGATACAGGCACTAGCATTCATATCCGATAAGCCTGAGAAGACGCCGGGCCCATTGCAGTTTTCCTCTTTTCATGGGCTCCACATCCTGGTCATCGAGGTCAAAGCCCACGAAAAGTATCCGTTCAGCATGAAGGGCATCGGCAGCGAATGCTGCCCGGTCGCCATCGGAAAATCCTCCAAAGTTATGGAGAGGCGGAAACGGGCGAGCCTGGGTGGTCCCGACAACCGGCCCATACAACAGGGGGACCCAGTAGAGAAGGCTCGGGATGTTATCCCCATGGGCATGGATGACCATGATGGTTCCCTCGCTGTTCATCGCAAGGTAATCCTCAGTAGCCCCGTCAAGGTCAGTGAAGACCGCATCCGGCCGGATACCAGCGCTGCGCAGCACGAACGAGGCTGCATCGGCAGCAAAGACGCGTCCTTCAATCCTGTCGAGTTCGCTGGAGAGGCAGGGGGCATTGCCGCATACCGTCACGGTCTCTCCCCTGCAGAGGGCCGAGAGGAGCCGGCAGTCATCCTGCTTCAGGAGAGAGGCGAGTACTCTGGCAGCTCTCTCGTCTTCCTCCTGCGCGAATCCGAAGTACGCGCAAATCTCGCGGTAGTAGGGCTCCCAGACATCAAACTCCATTCCTGACCTCTTTCTCCAGTCCAACGATATCGGTGAACCGGGAGATCAGCGGTTCCGATATCAGGGTGAGGAGGTCCTCTTTTGACTTTATCAGGTGAAAGTACGAGAGGGGGATCGTGGCGGCTGCCATGGTCGGGTGACCCCCTGCATCACCCATAGCCCCGAAAGCCTCCTGGAGGACATGACCGATATGGAGCCTGACATCCCGGTTGCGGGCCGAGATGATGATGGCCTCATCAGAAATACCATAGACTATCGCCGTATTGACACCTTCGAGGCTGATGAGGAGATCGGCAGCCTGCGGGAGGGCATCGCGGTTCCTGATGTAGCCGACGTTGGAGAAGAGGTACCCGCTCTGGATCGTGCGGCGGGCTATTGCTGTCCCGAGCACAGCGAGTGTCTCTTCGGAGAGGGAGGGTGACATTATCTGGTCGAGGAGGGCACTGTCCGTGAGAGGCAGGAGGAAGGCTGCATTGTTCAGGTCCTGGGGGGTGATATTCCGGGAAAAATCCCTGGTATCCGAGCGGATCCCGTACAGGAGCCCGGTAGCAACCCGTTTATCAACGGAGATATCCAGTTCCTGCAGGTACTGGGAAAGGATGCTTGCGGTTGCCCCGAGGCCAGGCCTGCTGTCGACAAACAACGTCTTGGAATCCCCGAGTTTGCCATCAAGGTGATGGTCTATCACGATCTGCACCCGTGCTTTTTGAGGTAACGCGTTATTGACACCCGGGGCAGGGGAATCCACGATCGCAAGGTAAGTGCACTCCTGGAGAGCCGCGGCGTCCATCTTCTCCATCTTTATCTCCAGAAGATTGACGAGGGTGCGGTTCGCCTGGTGTCCGATAATCCCGTCATAGAAGATCCTGCAGACAAGCCGGTTCGGGTTGGCTTTGTTTGCGATTACGGCGAGGGCGAGGGCGCTGGAGATGGCATCGGGATCGGGATTGGTATGGGCGACAATCCCGAGTGTCCCCTCCCAGGATGCAAGGAGCGAAAAGAGGCGACGGGATACCTGGTTCGCATACACCTTGTTGATCTGGAATACCGCAGCTTTCGCCATCAGCTGGTTCTGGTTGAGAACAAAATCGGCTCCTGCCTCTTCGAGTTTCCGCGCAATGAGGGGATCGGATGCCCGGGCCATGATACGGGCATGGGGGTAGGTATCCCGGACTGCCCGCACGGCCAAGAGGTTTGCGTTGCTGTCACCGGAGAGGATGAAGGCGATCTCGATGACAGGGAGGCCCGAGAGGAAATTTGCGTCTGAGATGTCACGGCGCACGGCATCAAAGCCCTGGTCGCGGAGTTCCCTGACCCGGTCATCATTTTTGTCAATGACGAGCAGGTTTCCGTTGGTGCTTCGCAGCTCCTGGAGGACGTGGTAGCCCGTGCTGCCGCAACCCAGTACGGCATAGGGTACGCGTTCCCTGGTATCGTTCTGCGCCGAATCAGCCATATCAGATACAATGTGGACCCTTCAGAATAAATAGGTTACAACGTTTGGGCTCTCTATTCAGCATTTCAGAACAATCTCTATGCTCCGTTTCCCGATCCGGGCCAGAAATAATGAGAATTCGAAAGATTTATCAGGAAAGCACAGCATATGGTATAGGTCAGATCAGGGGCTTGTAGCTTAGTTCGGCAGAGCGACGGACTCTTAATCCGTAGGTCAAGGGTTCAAATCCCTTCAGGCCCGCTATTCTCCCGGTTTTACAATGAAAATGGCTCCGCCATTTTCATGCTTTCTACACGACCATGACGGTCATTGGCAGTTCGAATGAAACTCCTATGATAATCAACGGTCACCAGCCCCGCTTGTGAAAATCGCATTGACCATTTTCACTTGAGGGAAAGGTGACGATCGGGTCTCAAATGCATTTCATTCTCTCCCCTTGCTGACCCTTGGCATGATCCCTCCAGGGCAAGGATTCATATTTATGGAGAAATTTCATGTATTGCTATGGCATTCTCTCTCAGCCGGCTGCAGTCATACCTTATCCTGCTCATTTCAGTGCTGGTCCTTGGTACGCTCGCCATCATGATCGTGGAAGGGCTGTCCGCCTTTGATGCGTTCTATTTTGTTGTGGTGACCATCGCCACGGTCGGTTACGGGGACATATCACCCTCCGGCACATACGGCAGGGCAGTCACGATACTCATCATTATCGCCGGGGTGGGAACATTTATTGCAGTCTTTGCCGATATGGTCGAGACCCTCCTCTCCCGCAAAGAGCGCCAGGAAAGGCGAAAAAAGATCAACATGATCGTCGGACTCTTCTTTTCGGAATTCGGCACCGGGATGCTCCGGACGCTTGCGAAGTATGACACCTGCATAGGGGAAATCCAAAAAGAACTGCTTGTATCAGCAAGCTGGTCCGCTTCTGATTTCGAAAACCTGAAGGCCCGGGTTCACAGCCATCAGTATTGCGTTGCACGTGATTCGGTGGATTTGCCGGGTCTGAAAGAGGAACTCGGCAAACAAAAAGGATTCCTTCTTCTCCTTCTCGAAAACCCGGTAATATTCGAGCATGATTCGTTCACCGAGACGCTCCAGGCGTTCTTTCACCTGACCGAAGAGCTCATGCACAGGAAAGACCCCGCAAACCTCCCTCCTGCCGATGTTGCCCACCTGGTGCATGACATCAACCGGGGATATCGGCTCCTGGTGATTGAATGGGTCACTTACATGGAACACCTGAAAATGCATTACCCGTATCTCTTCTCATTGGCTTTACGGACCAATCCTTTTGACCCGGCGCCAAAGGTAGAGTTCTGGGAGTAATGCTCTTTTGAAAGGGGAACCGCAGCAGTCTGGAGGGCAGAGTCCTTTCGTGGCCAGCGGTCCCCGGCATTTCTTCTGAGTCCGGAGATGGGCAGATCTCCTGGAGATCATCGATACATCCAGTCGCTTTGGCTAAAAATCCTTTTGATGAACGGATTCGTATCGAAAAAACCCGGCTGATCACGGTTACCATGCCCATCATTGGTGTTTTTCCGCGATAAGTTGCAGTTTCACCGGGGCATTTGAAGTGGATGAGAAAGGAACAGAAAAGCCCTGCTGCAGCGAACACCCTGCTCTCCCTTCAGGGCAAAATCCCCCTATTATAACGACGGAATACCTCCTGAAGAAAAATACGCAATGTTTCATAAATCACGTATATTCAAAATCCGGGCTCACATGAGACCGACACATTGAATATGTGCCCCTTCAATCACTACACAAAGGAGGAGATCGATGAACTGTCCCAAGTGTGGAATAGAGACAGAGCAATCAGGAAATTTTTGTTATTCCTGCGGGGCTGTCCTGAAAGAGGAGCAAAAAAACCCGAAGAAACCTTTCCTGAAGAGACGGGTCGGCCCGATAAGAACCGAACAATTTTCCGGCCTTGGAGGCCGTTTTCTTGGCGGACTGGTTGATCTCGTCTTTCTGGTGCTCTTTGATCTCCTCGCTGCCGCAATCATTGGCATCTTCTCCTGGATTCTCGTGCGGCCCGACCCCGTCTCGGAAGCCATCAGAATGCTGTACCAGTATTATTATCACCTCCCAAGAACCGATGCAACTGGCAGAGCTGTGAATGCATTCGTACCGCCTCAGATCCTCCTTTCAGCCCTGGTCCTTCTCATCATTGTCCCCTGGATTTATTCTGCGTATCTGGAGAGCTCCCGGAACCAGGCAACGCTCGGCAAGATGGCTATCGGGGCCGCAGTCACCGACCTGCAGGGCAACCGGATCACGTTCGCGCGGGGTTCGCTCCGTTTCTTCGGCAAGGTGCTCTGTGTCCTGACCCTGGGCATAGGTTTTCTCTTCATCGCATTTACCGCCTACAAGCAGGGTCTTCACGACAAAATTGCCGGGACCCTCGTTTTCCGGCAGTAAAATACTCTCTTTCTCCCAGAAAAACCCAGAATGCAGCTTATGTTGCGCAACCGCTGCCGTTTCCGAAATTGTTTGCTAATCGTATTTCCCTTTCAGGCCCGCCCATCCGGTATAACCGCAATAGATGCAGCCTTCCCCTTCACAGTGCCGGCACTTTTTCGGGGGAGATTTCACCGGTACGCATCCTTTCTTATCGCAGTATATGCACCCGAGACCCCCACAATGGACACAGGTGACCTCCGTATAGGACAAGTTCTCAGCCATGGGTTGTAATGAGAGCTATGGCAACCGAAACCAGTTAAAATTTGCCAAAAGACAGGGAAGGAGAAGAAGGCCCCGGTACATGACCAGCCTCACTGCCAATGTATCGTCCGGGGACTGTTTTTCACAGGGAACGGTACTTCGTATGAAACAGGAGAGAGGGTTAATCCCTTTCCAGAACCGCCCCTCTGTCGGCCTGGGTGACATTTTTTGCATACCTTGCGAGGATGCCGGTCAGTGTTTTCTGTCTCGGGGCAAAGAACGACCTGCGGCGTTTCAGTTCGGCCTTGGACA
>CAZRAQ010000002.1:67959-79781 GCA_964598015.1 uncultured Methanoregula sp.
GTTTTCTGTCTCGGGGCAAAGAACGACCTGCGGCGTTTCAGTTCGGCCTTGGACAGCATCAGATCGATCCTTCGTTCCCGGATATCGATCTCGATGATGTCCCCGTCATGCACGAGCCCTATGGGACCCCCCACGGCAGCTTCGGGCGTCACATGGCCGATGCAGGGGCCTCTTGTCCCTCCCGAAAATCTGCCGTCCGTGACAAGTGCCACACGCGAATACCCGAGGCCCATCAGGGCCGAGGTGGGGGAGAGCATCTCCGGCATTCCGGGAGCCCCGCGTGGGCCCTCATACCGGATCACCACCACATCGCCTTCCCGGACATGGCGGGCGAGGATCGCCTCCATCGCCTCCTTCTCGCCATCAAAAACCCGTGCAGGGCCCTGGTGGTGCCACATCTCGTGGCTGACCGCTGCAGATTTCACCACGGCGCCACCCGGGGCGAGGGTCCCTTTGAGAATCCGGAGTCCGCCAGCCGGGTTCACCGGGGATTCGATCGGCTGAATGATGGATTTTGGCGAGATCTTTGCATCATGGGCGATCTCCCGGATGCTTTTGCCTGATACCGTCGGTGCGTCCTCAAGTTCCCGTTCGAGGACTTCGAGCACTGCAGGGATACCCCCGGAGCGGTGCAGGGCAAGGACCGAATGGGGACCGGATGGCTGCATGTGGCAGAGGTGAGGGATCCTGCTCCCAATCCTGTTGAAGCTGTCAAGGTCAAGTGGCACTTCGGCTTCGCTGGCAATCGCCATGAGATGCAGTACCGTGTTGGTGCTCCCTCCAAGAGCCATGTCCACCCGTATCGCATTTTCAAGGCTTCCGGAAGTGATGATATCACGGGGGAGAACCCCTTCCCTGACAAGGCCGACCGCCCGTTCGCCACTTTTCCGTGCTATCCTCAGTTTTTCGGCATCAACTGCAGGTGCGGCTGCGCAGCCCGGGAGGGACATTCCCATGGCTTCGGTCATGCAAGCCATGGTATTTGCCGTGTACAGCCCCTGGCAGCTCCCGCAGCCGGGCATGGCACGGCATTCCAGGGTGCACAGCTCATCCTCGTCCATACTGCCGGCAGCTACCTTTCCCACTCCTTCAAAGACGTCGATGAGCGAGAGTTCCCGTCCTTCGTCATAGCCGGGAAGCATCGGCCCTCCGGTCAGCAGGATGGAAGGGATATTGATTCTTGCCGCTGCCATCAGCATCCCGGGGACGATCTTGTCGCAGGTGCCGATCATGACCATCCCGTCAAACCGGTGAGCTTCTGCCATCAGTTCGATGGAGTCTGCAATGTTCTCTCGCGAAGGGAGGGAGTATCGCATCCCTTCGTGACCCATCGCGATGCCATCGCAGATCCCTATCACGCCGAACTCAAAGGGCACCCCCCCGGCTGCTGCAATGCCCTCCCTGACCTTGACAGCGAGAGCACGGAGGTGGACATGCCCGGGCACAATATCATTCCATGCATTGGCAATACCGATGAACGGCTTTTCGAACTCCTCTTCTGTAACCCCAAGTGAACGGAGCAGCGCACGGTTCGGGGCGCGGTGATACCCCCTCTTGACCTCATCACTCCTCATATTCTGCATGCATCTCCCTGACACTGCGTATGTGCTGATCTCACTTTATGACTTTGTAAAAAAATCCGGACAGGCAGGAACATTTTTCCCAATCAGAAAAGACCTGCCGTTTTTCCAATGAAACACCTATGAAACCGCTTGGTCACATGCCTCCCTGATGAAAACAGCGGATGCGGTTTTCATGCCAAAATGGCCCCGCCTTTTTCATGCTTTCTACACGACCATGACGTTCATTGGCGGGTGACATGAAAACAATCATGATACAGCACGGCAACAAGCATACAAAATGAAAAGGCCGGAGGCGTTTTCATATGAAATCGCATCTGCGATCTTCACTTGGAAGGAATGTGACGACCGAGTCTCACGTGCGTTTCATGACTTGCTGCACCGGAATGCCGCATCCACTACGGCTGCAGCAAACCGGTCCTGAAAATACGAATGGGTATAGACTCCAACCGTCTCATGGGAATAGAGGCCGTCATGCCCATTGACAATCCCTCTCCCCCGGCTGAGCCGGATCGAATAACGCGCGTCCGGAGAGGGATCGAACGTTGAGTAATGGAATTCATGGCCGCGAATGGGCATACCGGGAACGGATATGCGGGGGGGCCCGGTGCAGACCCCTTCGGAATACCCGAGTGCCTGGATCCGACCGGTCATCTCGGCATTGCCCGGGAGGATACCTGCCATCTTGAATTCACGCCCTTCCACATGAACCGATTCAGCGAGGTACAGCAGCCCCCCGCATTCACCGTATATGGGAACTCCCCTGTCCGCTGCAGCCCTGATCATAGGCCGGCAGGGGGAGGAGGAGAGCGCCCGGGCATGCAGTTCAGGGTATCCTCCCCCGAAATAATACGCATCAGCTGCGGGCAGCGGGTCTGTGCAGGGTGAGAACGGGATCAGGACTGCCCCGGCAGACCGGAGCGCATCGAGATTGTCCTGGTAGTAAAAACAGAACGCGGCATCCTGCGCAACCCCGATGCGGACCCGTTCTTCAGGACAGTCCGCACATTCAGGATCGCCAGTCAGCGGGGGGGCTGATGTTGCAGCCCTGAGGATCGCTTCACTATCACAGGAATCCCCGACAAGGTGTAGGCAGGATATTTCATCCGTCACCTCGAATGCCATTTTCAGACCGAGGTGCCGGCTCTCCAGGGCCAGACAGTCATCGCGCGGGATGAATCCGAATGCCGGCAGGGAGGGATCCTGTTCGAGCATGGCACGGTGGCGCAGGCTCCCGACCCGGTTGAAGATAACTCCCCTGATATCCAGGCTTTCATCAAAGAGACGAAAACCGGTGATGACCGCATGCGCGCTCCGGGACATCCCCCTGGCATCAACCACAAGGCTGGCCGGTGCCTGGAGGATACGCATGACATGCGCCGTGCTTGCCATATCGCCTCCATCAAGCCCATCGTACATTCCCATCACTCCTTCGATTATTGCTATGTCGGCGCCTTTCGATGCATTCAGGAAGGTCCTTTTCACCCCTTCCTCTCCCATCATGAAAGGGTCAAGGTTCCTGGAAATACGGCCGGTGATTGCGGTGTGATGAGTAGGATCGATGAAGTCGGGTCCGACTTTGAACGGCTGGACACAATATCCTTTTTTCCGGAATGCCTGCATCAGGCCTCTCGCGACAGTAGTCTTTCCGCACCCGCTGTGCGTCCCTGCGATAACGATCCGCGGAATTTCGTACACGCTCAATCCTGCCAGCAGCTCCTGAAGTAGTCTGGTTGTTCCGGGAATTTATTTCCGCCTGCCTGAATTGAGGGAACTCGTATTTCGAAGGCGATTCTGGACTCCATTTCATATCTTCGGAAGGATGCCTGAACGGACGAAAATTCGATGACCGGGATAGATGCCGGGCTAGTCTCCTCCTGCATCAGCTGCATTGAACAGGAAAAGGAGCAGGGAAACGGGCGAGCGCAACGGCCGAATGCGAGTGTTTTTAAAAAAACCCGGCTGATAGATACAAACGGAGAGAGATCTGTGGGAGATGCAGAGGACGAGATCACGACAATCAGACTCGCGAGGTGGGATACCCGGTTCTGGGCCTGGCTGATCGATTTTATCCTTATCAGCCTCGTGTTGAATATTTTCTCGAACCCGTTCCATTTTTTCAGGGGGATTTTTTCCTGGGACCCGCTTGATTTTCTGATTAGGAGCGTGGGATTTCTCCTCTACTGGACGGTGATGGAGGGGTATTCCGGCCAGTCCTTCGGAAAGATGGTTATGAACCTCAAAGTCACCAACAGGGATGGAAGCCATGCTGGATATGCGGGGGCATGCATCCAGAGTTTTGGTAAATCATTTATCCTGCCTTTTGACTGCCTGATCGGATGGTTCGGAATGCCGGGAAAAAAATTGCGGCTCTTCAACAGGGTTTCCGGGACGATCGTGATCAAGACCGACTACCGGGAACCTGAAGGAGTTCGTTACGTACGGGAGCAGGAATGAGGCGGATTTGCTGCACCATGACCCCTCTTCCCCTTTTCTGTTTTCTTCCAAATTTCTCTTTAAACTGCCAGTGATCACCCTAAGGTCGTACAGAAAGACGCTTTTTCAGCCGCGAGTTAAACTCAAAGACGCTCGATACAAGCGCAGATTGCCGGTACAGGAGGAGCGACTCGGCTCAGGAATTCTGCCGTTCGCATTTCCTTAATACGCCATCCTTTTTCAACCGTAAAACGTGTTTGTATTTCATCAGGTAAAATTTTGCGGGGTACATGAGGTACAGGGAATTCGATTGCAAACTCATGCAGATAATAACAACCACGTGGTTTCAGGATTGAGGCAACTTCATCAATTAATTGCTCGCATTCGTCTGGATGAAATAAATGATAGAAGCCCGAATCAAAAACCGCTCCAAATTTTTCTTGAAGGAAGGAAGGTCTGAGAGCGTCAGCTACGCAAAAACGTAATGAGAGAGCAGGCTCATGGGGAAGGGCGGCAACTTTGTCCTGGGCGTCCCTGATGGCAGATGCAACAAAATCAATCCCAACCACATGATGCCCCAACGTTGCTAAATAGATCGCAAGGTCGCCAGAGCCGCAGCCAAGATCTAAAATTGGATTTGCGGGAGGACATCGTGCAATAAGAGCAGCCATGGCAGGCTGAGGTGCTCCAATATCCCAGGGCGCAATATTCTGGTACACGGAATTGAAAAAATGAAGCGGGTCAGAACCAAATCTACTCATGATACATCTCCAGAAGCTGTTCTGTTGTGGAAGCGCCAGGCTGGATTTTTTTAGCTGTGTGTAGCCTTAATAGATTATCTCTTCTTTGCAGCCGAAACACCCGAAAACAGTATGGGGAGGCGGGCTCTAGCAGACGGAAATAGAATTATCTACCCGATCCCCCACATGGCAAGGGTTGTTTTTGAAGGGTCAATATCGGTCCATGACCAGCCAAGTGCCTCGATGATCCGTGAGATCGGTTGCTGCAGTGTCTTTTCGAGCATCAGCTCACGGTCGACCTGGAACTCCGGGGGAACCTGGTCTCCATATTCAAAACAGAGCACATTGGTCTTCTGGTATTTTCCGGTCACATTTTTTATGTATACCCTCTTTGGCTTGCTGCCCCTTGCAAACTCCATGCCGAGGTACTTGTTGGCGTATTTTGCGCCGCGTATGTGGGGGTCATCCATCTGGTAATCGGACAGATCCTTGCCAATTCCGCCGGGAATGCCTATCTCATCAAGTGAGTATCGTCCGGCCCGGTAATTCCGGATCACCTCACCAAGGTACTTTTTGACCGATTCATACTCCTCCCCGTGAAGGATCATCTCCATCACGCGCTTCTGCACAATTTTTGTGATCTGCGGATAGTCGCTTCTCCGTATCTCGAAGCCCACCACGTCGATCTCATCTGCCGTCTTTCCTTCCTTCCAGATGAGGCGGCCGGCATATCTTTTCTTCTTCCCTGCCTGGAAGAACCGCTGGTAAATCTTCTCGAACTTTATCGAGAAGTAATGCGCATCTGCATGCAGCTGCTGCTGTGCAAACCGGGTAAAACTGGCATTTACCGCTTGCTCGATCTCCCTGGCCCTCTGGATAGTGCTCTCCAGGGTTCCGGGGGGGATAATGACCATGCATGAATCGGTATCCCCATAGATGACCCGGTACCCCAGATCTTCAATCGTCGCCCTGGTATGCTCGATGATCGCCCTTCCCACCGAAGTGATTGCTGCCCCGATCTCTCGATCATACAGCCTGAACCGCGTATACCCGCTCACTCCGTAATAGGTATTCATGATCACTTTCAGGACGTTCTGCTGGAGATCGTACAGCACGTACTCGTCTGATCCAAGGGGATACCGGTTCCTCTCTTTTTTCTTCATATCCCGCTCAACCAGCAGGTCAGAGAGGATACTCCGGGTAAGCCCGTCAGGCTTCTGCCTGAACCGGATGCCGTTTGGCGCCTTCAGCTCCCCGGCGGGGTCCTTTGTCTCCGGAGAAGCGTTGATGGTCATCATCGCCATGGGATAGAGCGAGGTGAGGTCAAGGACCACGACGTTCTCCCTGACGCCGCGGCTCGGTTCAAACACGGTCGCTCCTTCAAACTCCTCCGATGCAGCGAAACCTTTCGAGGGGAGGACATACCTGCCGTGCGCTTTCCGGAGGACAAAGACATCGATTACACTGGATGAGTTGAGGGTCCGGTCAAGCGGACATCCGACGTAGCGCGCAATCTCCCGGTAGAACTCGATAATCCGGTTCTTTTTATCGATGGCAACACAGAGCTCGACATCTTTGAAATTGTACTCCAGGAGAAGGCAGGGGTCCTTCTGCCAGAGGTCACTGATCGTTCCTGTGTAGCGGACCTTGCTCTCCCCGACCTCAGCTTCCGCAACAGAGTCAAGCCGGTAGGATTCCCGCTGGGTCCCGTGCATCTTCCGGTATGCCTGGAGGAGATCAAAAACCGCCCTCCCGCGGAGCGCGTTCCTCTCGGTCGCACCGCCAAGCCTCGCAAGTGTAGAGGGGTCCAGCCCAAGTGCGTCCATGCGTTTCAGGAGGTAGGGCAGGTCGAACTCAAGGAAATTCCACCCGGAGAGGATATCGGGGTCGGTCTCCCCGAGGTACGCGGCAAATCCGCGCAGCATCTCCCGCTCGCTTTCAAATTTTCGTATGTCATGTCGATCCCTGCAGAAGCACCCGTTCTTCAGACCTTCCTTTCCGGAAAGAACGGAAAGGTCGCACCCTTCCTTTCCCTGACTCCAGATAAGGCTTGTATACCGGTCATCAAAGGAATCGTGACAGGTGATACAGATCACGGCATCCCGCCCCGGTTCAGGAAAGCCCCGGAAATCCTCGCATTCGATATCAAGGATGCAGACCCGGGCACTGCTGCTGATGTCAGCAGGGGAGATTTCACTGTACGCTGCAGTCAATGCGGGCACATGGACCCCACCGGTTAGCCCTGTATCGATCATGAACCGGGTTGTGAAGGGGATATCGGCTTCGAGATGGGCAAACCGTTCCCGGATCTCGCGAACGTCACCGGGCCTGACGGTATAGAGCCGGCTGAGCAACTCTCCCCGTATCGACCGGTAGGTCGTACCCTCATCGAGAGTTACGTTCACCGGGAGCGAGGCAGCAGCCGCCTGATGGTGCGGCACGTAAAAGTAAGGGCGGAACCCGGTTACCTGGACGTGGCGGGCTCTCTTTTCGCGGTCGCGACCGAAAATATGGATGACAGGATATTCCGGTCCTGTCGAATACTCGATCTGGATGATGTCAAGGGTGATACCGTTTCCGTACCTGGCATTCTGTTCCTGAATTGTTATCCGGCATGAATCCTTTTGGTCGTTCTTCATGAGATATGCTAAACTCCGATGGTATTGCAGAGATCCTTCACAAATGTTCCTGCAGCCTGGAGGTGCGTCTCCTCCCATGGATCGAGGTCCCACTCTTCAATCGAGAGAACACCCTCTCTCCCGATAATTGCAGGAACACCGAGCGAGCATCCGGAAATCCCGTACTCCCCGTCAAGAATACAGGAGCAGCTGATGCATTCCTTCCTGTCCTGCGCAATTATCCTGATGAGTTCGGCAATGTACCGGGAGGGCCCAAATACCGTCCCTCCCTTTCCCTTGATCACCGCCATGCTCGCGGTCCTGAGCCCGGCAAGGATCTCGTCCCTTTTGATACCATCCACCTGCTCCGGCAGCTGCGAGAAGAGAGGGACCTGGTGCTCCCCGTGCTCCCCAATCACCCATGGATTCCCGCCTATTCCCTGCTCGCGGAGGGCGAGCCCGAACCGGGCACTGTCAATCTGCCCACCAAACCCGATGCACTGCCGCGGTTCAAGTCCGCCGGATTTGCAGAGGTAATAGTTGTTGACGTCCATCGGATTTGTCACCGAGATAAGAATCCCTGAAAAACCGTCGAGTGCCTGGGTGCAGACCTGCGCCACAGGCAGGTTTGCTGAAAGCAGATCCGCCCTGGTCCCGATGCAGGGGTTCCGTGGGATACCTGCGGAAAAAACGCAGATGTCAGCTGTTTTCACCAGTTTCCAATCGGTCTCTATTGCAATGTCGATACCGGTATGGGTGAGATCGAGCACTTGTGCATCCAGAAGGGGTTTTGCCGTATCGAAAAGCACGAGCTCCTCAACGAGCCCGAGCACTGTCGCAAGGAACGCCGTCTCCCCGCCAATCCTTCCCACGCCAAGGATTGCGAGCCTAGTCATAATCCTCAATATTGGGGAGACCGTAATATAATACTCATACTGGAGGGCCGATACGTGACACCGAGAATTGCACCCGGCAGTGTTTCTGTGGGGGGAGTACGGCTTTCAAACCACTGTATCCTTGCTGCCGGCGTGCTCGGGACCACCGGGTCCTCGCTCGCACGTGCGCTTGCAAACGGTGCCGGAGGGGTGGTGACCAAGTCTATTGGGCCCTATCCCTGTGAGGGACACCCCGGCCCCTGCGTTGTGGAGGTCGAGGGGGGGCTCCTGAATGCCATGGGCCTGCCAAACCCTTCGCGCGAATTTGCCGGGGAGGTTGCACCCCTCGCGGGGAAACCCGTGATTGTCAGCATTTACGGAGGGGATCCTGGTGAGTTCCGGACGGTTGCCTCCTGGTTTGAGGGAATAGCCGCAGCGTTTGAGCTGAACTTGAGCTGCCCGCATGCGGCCGGGTATGGTGCTGCCCTTGGCACAAATCCCCAGCTTGTAGAAGAGTGCACCCGGGCGGTAAGCAGCCTCGGCACTCCCACCTGGGTGAAACTCACCCCGAATGTGACAGATATTACCCTTTGCGGGAAGGCTGCAGAGAGGGGGGGTGCCTCTGCAATCGTTGCCATCAACACACTGAAGGCGATGCGGATCTCCACCGCGCTGAAACGGCCTGTCCTTGGGAATCGTTATGGCGGTCTCTCGGGAAGGGCCATCTTTCCTGTCGCAATACGGTGTGTCTATGACCTGTACGAGGCCTGCAGTATCCCGATCATAGGGTGTGGAGGAATAGCTGCAGCAGAGGATGTGATAGAGATGATGATGGCCGGTGCATCCGCGGTACAGATTGGGACCGCGTTTAAAGATGACCCCCTTCTCTTCAGGAATATTGCATCGGACCTCTATAGCAGTGAAGGCCTGCCAGCAGACACGATCGTGGGGTGTGCTCATGGCTGAAGGAGTCCTCCAGGCAGTCCGGATCACGTCAGTGACGCAGGAGACCCCTTCGGTGAAGACGTTCTCCTTCTCACCAGGTTTTTCATTCCGGCCAGGCCAGTTCGTGATGGTCACCGTTCCCGGGATCGATGAGATTCCCATGGCACTCTCCAGGCCAGACGCCATCACCGTCCAGAAAGTGGGGGATGCAACCGCGGCATTGTTCTGCTCAGGACCCGGAGATCTGCTGGGGATGCGAGGGCCTTTTGGAAACGGGTTTCCCCCTTCAGAGAGGACCCTTGCCATTGCAGGGGGGGTTGGTGCGGCACCTTTGAGACCGCTGGTGATGAGCGGCAGTGTCGATTGCCTTATCATTGGCGCAAGGACTGCTGAAGAACTTCTCTTTATACCGGAACTCTCCAGGAGCACGCGAGTCATAGTCGCAACCGATGACGGCTCTTCCGGGTACCATGGCCCGGTGACCGGGCTTTTAAAAGAGGTCTCCCTTTCCGATTATGCGCAGGTGTGTGTCTGCGGCCCGGAACGGATGCTGCATGCGGTACTCCTGACCCTTGACACGGCGGGGATTGCCGGGCGGAGCTATTTCAGTCTGCACCGTTACATGAAGTGCGGGATCGGAGTCTGCGGCTCCTGCTGCATCGATCCTGATGGGCGCAGGGTTTGCCGCGACGGACCGGTTTTTTCTGGAGATACACTGCTTGATTCCGAGCTTGGAAAATATAGCCGTGATGCGAGCGGGAGGAAAATATCGGTCTGAACTGCACAGACCACGAACTATTTATACAAAGATATTTATCCTAAGGCTGGATTTCCCGTGCAGTGAACCCGTATAACCTTTGAAACTATGAATTGGCTCACTAAAATCAATTAGAAAGTTATTAATAACACCAGAAAAGATTTTAATTTTGACCCTTTATGGAAAGTAACTTTGGGGTTATTGGTTAAGGTAGACATTCGAGAGGTGTAGAAAAAATGGTGTTTCATCCCCCAGTAGCCATCGTGGCCAAGGCCGGCGATGCTGGGAAATACAAAGTAGGGCTGCCCGCATGGAACATGATTCTTCGTGGATTCATGTCCGGAGCCTATATCGCAATGGGTGGGGCCCTTGCGACTGTCTGTTCAACCGGAATTCAGGCAACTGATGTTGCACTCCGGTACGGAACTGCAAGTGCCGGGTTTTCCCAGCTCATCCTGGGAGCAGTGTTCCCTGTCGGGCTGATTATCACTGTGCTCACCGGTGCAGAACTGTTCACCGGCGACGCGATGCTGGCCCCGATGGCGGCATTCATCCACAAGATCAGCTGGGCACAAGTCCTGACCCTCTGGGTCCTGGTGTATATCGGCAACTTTATCGGATCGGTAGTCTGGGCATACATCATGGCAAACGGGCCGTTTGTCTCCTTTGACGCAGCAGGCGCCGCAACGCTCACTGCTTTCGGGACACGTGCTATTGCCATTATGGGAGCAAAGACCGGGTATGTCGGCATGATGGGCTTTTATTCAGCGTTCCTCAAGGGAATTGGCTGCAACTGGCTCGTGAACCTGGCCATTCTCCTTGGTATCTGTGCCGATGACCTGATTGGTAAATTCTTCGGTATCTGGTTCCCGATCATGGCCTTCGTTTCCAGCGGCCTCGAGCACTCGATCGCGAACATGTACTTTATTCCCGCAGGTCTTTTGACCGCAGCTCTGACAAACACCCCAACTAAGGTGACCTGGGTCAACATGTGGATGTCAAACCTCATCCCGGTTACGCTTGGAAATATCGTCGGAGGTTTGTTCTTCGTCGGTGTCATCTACTGGGTTGCGTTCCGCAAAGAGATCGCAGCACTGAAGTAGATTAAACACCCATTATTTTTCCGATGAGAATCGGAAACGTCGAAGTGAAGGTTTCAATCGTCGCAATTGCGGTGTTTGTATTCTTCACCATTTTTTTACTTATTGCATCCCTCTACAGTCCTGTCGTACGATCCCAGCTCATCTGGATGATCCCCGCCTTGTTTTTGCTTCTTCTCATCCCTATGGGTCTGAACTATTTGAGCCGCAAGGAGTATGCGGATCTGACACCCATCTATGAGGGAGAGGCAAAAACGGTCCGGATCAAAATGATCACGGAAGGCATGATCGGGAAAACAGTACGGATTGAGGGTGTGGTGGAGAGGATCCATTTTCAGTTCCTGAACCGTCCACAGTACATAATCGCCGATCGGTCTGGTGCAATCTCAGTCAAGATGTTCACCAGTCCTGATGAGGATGTGAAGGTGAACGATATCGTCGAGGTGCTCGGGCAGGTAGTCCGACGGTATTTTGTCACCGGGGATCCGGTTGTCAACTGTGTCTCGATCAGGAAGATAAAAAAAATGCAGCCGGTTGAAAAAAAATGAGGGCGAGGTATCAGCCTGCAGTTCACTAGCGCAATAGAGAGAAAATTCCTTTCAGAAAAGAATCATTCGAGTGAGATACATTGATGGAACATTCAGAGTCCGGTTTTCAATCCGGCAACCGTTATGAAAGGTGGCTCGAGGTTGCCGTTCCCCTCCTCTCATTTGGAGGAGCACTCATCGCTATCCTCTTATGGACACTTTCTGTCCGGACAGACCTGCGGAT
>CAZRAQ010000003.1:0-27558 GCA_964598015.1 uncultured Methanoregula sp.
TTTCGATCGCCAGGGTCCCCTCCAACTGTGTTACCAGGCTCCGTATCAGTTTCATCCCAAGGCTGGCAGTCTGGTACATATCCACGTCATTCGGAATACCAGTACCGTTATCCTCGATCCTGATATGGATATTTCCGTCCCTCTGATGGAGAGATATCCTGATCGTTCCATGGTCACGCCCCCGGAAGGCATGCTTGAATGCGTTTGAAAGGAGTTCGTTGATCACAAGGGCGCAGGGAATTGCCTGGTCGACCGCAAGAAGGATATCCTCTGCCTCCACGGTACAGGCGATTTCAGGTCCGGAACTCCCATAGATATGAGAGAGATCATTCATCTGTTCCTGGATTTGCACAGCCATATTGATCTTGTCGATTTGTTCACTCTCATACAGCCGCGTGTGGATCTGGGCCATGGTCTTTATTTTCATCATCATGTCTGTTAATATCCCGGCTGTTTTAGGATCCTCTGTCCTCCTGGTCGTCATGTAGAGGAGGCCGTAGATGATCTGGAGATTGTTCTTGACCCGGTGGTGGATTTCCCGTATCAGGACCTCTTTCTCCCGCAGAGCAGCAACGATCTTCTGATTGGCCCGTTTCGTCTCGGTCACATTGGTGAAATAGCCGATCAGCCCATCGATCTCGCCGGCAATATTCCGTTTCGGGACATAGGATCCGGCAAAGAAATGCATCTCGCCACGGGTGGTGAGAAGGGGGATTTCCAGCTGGATGGCGGTACCTGTTTCCATCACCTGTCTCTTGATTTTCATTAATCTGTCCGCGTCTTCAAAGGAAAGGAAATCATAGTCGGTATGTCCAAGCATGTCCCCTTCTTCCAGACCCAGGGGGGGATTGATTATCTGGGTGTAATGGAGATCCTTGTCCAGCAACAGGATATGATCGGGAGTGTTGGTGGCAATGACCTGGAATTTTTCCAGGCTTTCCTGCAGTGCTTCCTCTGCCTGTTTGCGCTTACTGATGTTCCGGGCGACACCAATAAATTCTGTTGGCCTCCCCTTTTCGTCAACCAACAGCCGGTACGAATTCTCGACCCAGACCGTCGTTTTGTCCCGACAGCGAAGCTCCGCTTCAATGACGTCCGGGCCTGGAGCCGAACCTGACGCAACATCCGCAAGAGTCCGTTGTATCCTTTCTTCAATGAGAGCGATCGATCCTCTGGCTGCCAGGTTCCGAAAAGACTGCTGAATCAACTCTTCCGGGGTAAACCCCGTGAGCTGGACGACCGAAGGGCTGAGGTAGGTGAAGACCCCCTGAAGGTTGAATGTCCAGATAACATCGGTCGTGTTATCAGCGAGGAGATGGTACCGTGTTTCGCTCTTCCGGAGTTCCTCCTCCGCGTGTTTGCGCTCGGTGAGATCAATGTGGCTCCAGAGACGGCCGAATGTCTTTTCGCTGCTGTAGAGAGGAATGAAATCCCGCAGAAACATGCGGCCGTCTCGCATGCCAACCTCTTCGCCTTTCACTTCTTTTCCCAGACGGACAATTTCCCGGATGCGGGTTACTGCGGCGTCCGGATCGCGATAGACATCTCGTATCTTCACGATCATCTCAGCGGCAGAAAGGTTTTGGAGATCGGCGGGAGACTCGGGTAAACCGAATATGTCGCAAAAGGCCCGGTTGGCAAATTCTACCCGATCCTCGGCGGTGACCAACAGGATGCCGTACTGTATTTCCGAAAGGATGTTGTAAAAACGATGGAGGGTTTCCTGGAGGGCTTCCTCTGCCTGTATGCGTTCGGTGATATCACGGTAACTCCACACCCTGCCTACAATGGTGTCTTCAATCATCTGGGGCTTTGAATATCGCTCGATGAGTCGGCCATCCTTCATGCGGACGGTGTCATAGCTCTCACGGCCGGGGTGGGAGGAGTATTCGTTCAGGGGGCCGACGAACTTCCCGGGGTCTGCAATCTGTGGTGTCATGTAGGCAAGTGCGGTCTTCTCATCAGCAGCATCAAGCAGGTGGTGCGGAATCCCCCACATCGCACAAAATGTATTGTTATAACTGGTAATTTTTCCATCAGTGTCGACAACGAGGATCCCATCGGTGGTGGATTCGAGGGTCGCCGTGAGCAAGGATGTATCTTTTTTCAGCTTGTCTTCGATGTTTCTGCGTTCGGTAATATCCTGGAATGTGCCGATAACATAAGACCGGGTTGTTTCCGTTACCGCCCGCAGTCCCCGCAGTTCAGTCCAGACCTGCTTTCCACTCTCGGTGGTAATCAGGACCTCAAGCGTAAATGGTTTCCCTGAGTCGAGGCAGGCAGCGATGCTGTCCCTGATGAGGGGCAGGTCTTTTTTTGAAAAATATTTCAATCCCTCATCGAAACCCGGATGATAGTTGCGGGGGGCTTCGACAATGTCATAAATTCCGTCAGTCCATTGGAGGTAGTTCGTGGCCGAGTTTGCTTTCCATCCGCCAATTTTTACAATTTTCTCTGTCTCTTTTAAGAATTCTTCGCTCTCCTGCAGCGCATCAATTCCGGCGATTGAATTCTTGCTGTCCTGGTTGTCTGCCCCGAGCTCAATGACGGGAGCGTGGGGGGTTTCAACGACCTTCTTTCTCTCTGAAACTGGTTTTTTTCTGGTCTTTTTCATGCTCTTCCACCATGGGGGAACATCCCGGGGGATACCATTTGGCTGTTATTCTGTGAAGTCCTGCCGGCTTCGGCTAGCGGCTCTGGCAATTCTTTCGGATATCGGTTACTCTCTGGGAATGATACGGGAGTGCCGGTCACGGAGGCCTGATCCTTCAGACTGGCCATGCATGCATATAGATGGTGAAAAAGCGGGAAGGCTTAATGATTACTGATTTTAAGGGGAGAAACAGGGTGAGCCGCTACCACTCCCTCAATCTGCCTCATTGGCAGGGAGGGATATGGGCTATGATCAGGGAAGTGTTTGGCCATGAGCAGAGCAGTACGAGGGGGCTTGGGGGATTTGTCCCTCCCCTTCGGCAGGGTGGCAGACAGAGCTGACCCCGATCCACAGGCTTATGGTGCTTGGCTCCCGTGCAGCCGGGAAAAAGCACGTGGCCCAGGTGCTTATACCTGGGCTGAAGGAATGACGGCAGATGGTGTCGCATCGTGCTTGTGGCGGCTGCGAAGGAAGACCTTGACCACTTCATCGACGAGCAGCAGGGCGAGGGCAAAGCCGATGCAGAGCAGCCACTGCGTTCCGTCAAGCGATGTCAGGCCCAGTCCGCGCTGCAGGAAGGCGAGCTCGGTCGGCAGGAAGATGAGCAGCAGGGCTATGCCGTAGAGCATCGACTGGTGTCGATCGTGCAGGACATCCCGGTTGAGCGCACTCTGGGTTTCACTCCGGCAGGCAAGACCTCGGGTGACGCAGAACAGCGAGAATGCCACGAATGCCATGGTTGCTGCTACCGTGATACCCATCGGCTCGGTGGCTGCTGCCAGAAACAGGGTGACGGCCGCGGCAAGGATCCCGGAAAAGCCTATGCGTATCCATTGCGAGCGGTTGAGGACCGGTTGGCTCAGCGGGCGCGGCTTGCGCTCCATCAATCCCGGTGCAGGCTTGTCAAACCCGAGCGCGATGGCGATGGGAACCTGGACCAGGAAGTTGATCCACAGGACAACAAATGGCGCAAACGGCACGCCCCCGGTGATGAGGAAGAATGCTGCACCCAGGTATGCCACGATGTATGCCACCAGGTTCGTCATCTGGAACCGGATGAAGTTGGACAGGTTCTCGTAGATGCCCCGCCCGAACTCCACTGCCTTGACAATGGTGGCGAAATTGTCATCGGTCAGGATCATCACGGCGGCCCCCTTCGAGACCTCGGTGCCGGTAATGCCCATCGCCACGCCGATATCAGCCTTCTTGAGAGCCGGGGCATCGTTGACACCGTCTCCCGTCATGGCGACGATGTTCTGCTGCCGCTGCAGGAGGTCCACCAGGCGGATCTTGTCCTCGGGGGCCACGCGAGCCACCACCCCGATGTCAGGAAGCTCTTTCATCAGTTGTTCATCGCTCATGGCGGCGAACTCCGCACCGGTGAGCGCCTTACCCCCGATGCCCAGCTCATGCCCGATAGCAGCCGCAGTCACGGCATGGTCGCCGGTGATCATACGCACCTGGATGCCGGCGCTGTGGCACCTGGCGATAGCGTCCCTGGCCTCGGGGCGGGGCGGATCCACGATGCCCACCATGGCGAGCAGGGTCAGATCCTTAACCTCGTCGATCAGTTTCGCGGTCGGATCAAAAGTCTTTGGATCGAAGTCACGGCGGGCGACCACCATCACGCGTTCACCCGCCTGCGCCATGCGGTCGTTCTCCTGGAGTGCCAGGGGGCGGTTCTCATCGGCGACCGGCAGCACCTCCCCGCCAGGCAGCCAGTACGAGCCGCTGCGGGCGATCAGGACATCCGGAGCGCCTTTGACGAAGCATCGTACCACCGGTTCGCCCTGTTCATTCTTCATCGAGTGGAACGTGGCCATGAACTTGTAGTCAGAATCGAACGGGACTTCGGCCACGCGGGGATACATCTCACGTGCAGCGTCGACGCTGATGCCGCCTTTCTCCGCAAGCACGATCAGCGCACCCTCCGTGGGATCGCCAATCAGGGTGCCGTTGTCGAGCCGGGCGTCAGCGCATAACGCCATGGGCAGCAGGATGGGATCGAGATCCACCCTTGCACCGCCAGCGCTCAGTAGTTTTCCTTCTGTGCTGTAGGTCAGGGTGTTCTTCTGCCAGGGCTGTAATCCCGCGACACCAGGGGAGAGTTCCATGGCCCCCTGGGTGCCGTAGCCTTCCCCCGTCACCTTGAAACGGTTCTGGCCGGGGATGGTGAACTCGCGGGCGGTCATCTTGTTGAGCGTCAGGGTGCCGGTCTTGTCGGAGCAGATGGCCGAGACCGAGCCCAGCGTCTCGACCGACGGCAACCGCTTGACAATTGCACCGAGACTGGCCAGCGCCCGTGTGCCCATGGAGTACATCGTGGTCACGACCGCAGGCAGACCGGTAGGGATAGCTGCGATCGCCAGGGCGATGCCGGCAACAAAGATAGTATCGATGGGATCGCCGCGCATCAGACCCAGGATCACCATCACGACAAACGCCAGGCCGGCCAGGCCGGCAATGATCTTCGTCAGCTTGTCGAGCTGCTTCTGCAACGGGGTTTTATCGGAACTTGTCCTGTTGAGCAGGTCGGCGATGTGACCCATCTCGGTGGCCATACCCGTGGTGGTCACGATCATCTCGCCGCGGCCACGGGTCACCGCGGTGTTCATGAATGCCATGTTGTGACGGTCGCCGAGCGCAACATCAGGGCTGGTGATCGCCACGGTCTCCTTGGGTGAGGCGAGGCTCTCACCGGTGAGGGCGGCTTCCTCAATCTCGAGGTTCGCCGCAACGAACAGCCGCCCGTCGGCCGGCACGCGGTTGCCTGCCTCCATCAGCACGATATCGCCCGGAACAAGTCCTTCAGCTTCGATCTCGATCGCCTGGCCGTCACGGCGGACGCGGGCGATGTTCTTCATCATCTTCTCGAGCGCGGCAAGGCTGGCCTCTGCCTTCGCCTCCCCGCGAAGCCCCAGGAGTGCGTTGAAAACCGTCAGGCCCAGGAGCACAACCGTTGTGCCTGCATCACGCGTCACAATCAGGCTGATCAGTGCGGCCGCTACCAGGATGATCTGCATGAAGTCCCGGTATTGGCGCAGGAATGCCTGCCAGCCCGACTCCTTTTTCCTGGCGGCCAGAACATTCTGGCCATACTGCTCCAAACGCCGCTGTGCCTCGGCTGCACTCAGCCCTTTTGCCGGATCAACCGTCAGCTGTTGTGCAACTGCCTCCGGTGTCATCCCAAACCATTTCGGTTGTTCTTGTGCCAGGTCTGTCATCCCCTCTGCCTCTTTTTTAGTATTTCTCCGGGATCAAGCGGAACGGATGGTCCGGCTCCACGTAGTCGCCCTTCGGCTGGCGTTTGGGGAGTTTCACCTTCTGGTGAGGGACTTCCTCGTAGGGGACCAGGCTCAACAGGTGGGCGATGCAGTTGAGGCGCCCACGCCGCTGGTCGTGCGAGTCCACGACATACCAGGGCGATTCGGGGGTATCCGTGGCCGCAAACATGGCGTCGCGGGCCCGCGAGTAGTCATACCAGCGGCGATGGCTCTCAAGGTCCATCGGGCTGAGCTTCCATATCTTGCGGTAGTCATTGATCCGTTCCTGGAAGCGCTCGGTCTGGTCTTCCATGGTCTCTTCCAGCCAGTACTTCACCAGGATAATCCCTGATTCTATCATTGCTTTTTCGACCGGGGGCACCCATTGCAGGAACGTCTCCACCTGTTCCTCAGTCGCAAATCCCATCACCCGCTCGACTCCCGCCCGGTTATACCAGCTGCGGTCGAAGAGCACGACTTCGCCAGCCGCCGGCAGGTGCGGGATGTAGCGCTGGATGTACATCTGGGATTTCTCCCGCTCTGTTGGTGTCGGCAGGGCCACCAGCCGGAAGACGCGTGGGCTGGTGCGCTCGGTGATGCGCTTGATGATCCCGCCCTTGCCGGCAGCGTCCCGGCCTTCGAAGAGAACGCAGACCTTGGTGCCGCTGGCCTTCACCCACTCCTGCATCCTGACGAGCTCGACCTGGAGTGTTGCCAGCTCTTTCTCGAATTCCTTGCGGCTCATCCTGGGCTTTTGTTCCCCCTCCCTATCCGTTTGCGGAGGAGGGTATGCAACGGGGCTTTCTGCCCCGGTCCCGGCATTGCTCTTTGCCTGGCCCTTCCCTTCTCTCTTCTTCTTCTCTTTCCGTTTACCCATTCTCCTCATCCCTGTTCCTTGGATCTATCATTCTATTAACTGGAATATATCAGGACCGGTGCTCCGGTTGCATTCAGGAGATGCAGCATTCCCTCGCTTGTCACCTCATAGAACGATACGGTGCGAAGAAGGGTGAGATACGCGGTCTCCTGGTCCATGACACCCGCATCCCCGCAAAACATCAGGGTTGTGGCGAGCGGTCCGACAGAGATCCCATTGGGTCCGCTGGTGGTGTACGCACCGTTAAACGAGTTGCATCCTGCGGTCCCGTTGAGGGCCCCCAGAGGGCCAAAGAAGGCAGTCAGGGCTGTCCCCTCTATAACGGGGACCTCTGTTCCCGAAACCGGCTGATACCGCTCGAGGACCCAGGTGATACCCGAAATTGGCAGGGGAGCGATGACTGATCCGCTCTTCTGGTAGGTGAGAAGGACCTTTCCCGTTGCATCGGAGATGGTGAGCATGTCACCATTGATGGCATAGCTGGCTGCTCCCTGCAGGTCAGCGAGGTAGACCTTCTCCTGATCCATGATCCCTGCCGGACTCTCACAACTCTTCGCTGAAGTTGCCGGCTTCCCTATTTGTATCTGGTTTTCGCGGACCTGGAAACTGGCAACATAATCGTTGCATCCTGCGGAACCAGAGATCGTTCCTCCTTCTGAGAAGGTTGCCGTGATGGTTGTCCCGGGAAGGACATTTGTTGCCCCCGACCCGGCAAGCGCTGAAATCAGCGTCCATGTCCCGCTGAGAGGGACCGGAGTGGTGGCGGGAAGCGTTTGCGGTTGCGTCGTGCAGCCTGCAAAGAGAAGTGCGAAGATGACAGCACTGATAAGAAGGAGACTCGCTTTGTGGTTCATATTGCTTCACTCGTCCTTTGCATTCCTGCTGCTGTACTCATTCTCCCGCAGCATGCTGGGCGGGAACGTGGCTCATCATTCAGGTTTTCCGGTTCTGGAAATCCTGTTGTTATCATCGGTATTGATGTACATTCAGCCATGCTGTACTCCTGCGTGTTCTTCGTCACGCTTTCCAACCTGTTTGGTGCACCCTCAATCAGGGAGAATATTATATGTACATTCGGATTATTCTCAAAAATCAGAAAGAATGATCCGGATGTTTTCCAAAAATCGGAAAGAACACTCCGGGATTGCCCGGCCTGGCTGCAGGTTCCCGTTGCAGGTGGAACTCCACGTTTCGGAGCCGGCGAGGCCAGGGAGTGCGGGTAAACAGGGAAAACGGGCCTCACTTTCCCAACGCTCAATGAGGATAATAGGGGCTTTCACAAAAAAATGGTCATTCAGGGATGCCAGTCGCTTTCTCAGTGCCGTGGAGCAGGCAGGAAACGAGTCGCAATGCACGCCCAATGATCCCTGGGATCAGCGGTTGTACCAGATTGCTGTGTCATTTTCTATTCCGTCGCAATACATGCCCAATAAATAATTCCTACGAAGAGTGCCTCCAAAATTAATCCTCGGATAAATGCGAGGCTTTGTTCCCCGGGAGTGCGGTGCAGCCTGCAGGTAAACACTGCAACGCTAATTCCATCGATGAGAAGGAAGAGGGGATTTCAATGGGATACCTCAACGTCTGAAATCCCTCCATCGTTTCTTTCATTCTCCTGTTCCTCTCTCGAACAAGGGAAGTGGAACATACGGCCATGACATCCCAAAAAGACGATACAAGGATCATTTTGAAGAGAAACCGATAAGATTCTTACCTACAACTTCATTCAAAGGAACTATGGAGGTCAAAGGAAGTATGGAGGTCTGTTCAGTTGATTGATCCAAAAAAACTCACTATCCCAAAAAAAGGCAGCCCACGGCTGGATATCATTTTTGCCATCCTCCTCCTCATTGCCACGCTCTCCACCGCGTTCTGCGTCTACCAGGCCACCCGTTGGAACGGGGTCCAGGCGGTCGATTTTGGGGAATCGGCGAAGTTCCGGACAGAATCGGTACGGGCAAGCACCGCCGCCAATTCCCAGGTGATTATTGACGTGCAGCTCTTCACCGGGTGGGTAGATGCGATGAGCAACGGAGATCAGCGTGCGGCAGAATTCTTAGAAGAACGATTCCGGGATGAGTTCCGGCCTGCATTCGAAGCCTGGATTGCGAAGTCCAATGCGACAAACCCGATCCCTCCGGGAACCCCGTTTGACCTCCCGGAATACAGCCCTGCGAAATACAAGGAGAGTGCACTCCTGGAGGAGCAGGCAGCGGCAGCATTTGATCGGGGGAAGGACGCAAATACCAACGGAGACCTCTATATCTCAAATACGGTCCTCTTTGCGATCGTCCTGTTCTTCTGCGGGGTATATTCCCGGTGGGAATCAATGAAAATACGGCAGGGGATCCTGCTGCTGACCCTGGTCGTGTTCAGCGTTGCACTCTACCTGATGGGCTCCCTTCTCTTCCGGGTAGGATACCTGTAATCCTCCATTTTTCCCATGAGAATACATCTGCCATTTTGGCATGAAAACGCGTTCCGCGTTTTCAAAACGGGGAACCTGATAAAAGAAGGTATCATCTTGGTTTCATTCTATAACGCACGACTGCGACGGTCATTTGTGGTTTACATGAAAATCTCACGTGCGATTTTCACTTGGGGGAAATGTGACGACCGAGTATCATGTGCATTTCTGTAATAGAACCTGGCATTATCGCTGAACAGCGGTAAAAAGCCATTCCTGATTCTTTCCTGGTGTCAATTTCCGTGCACCCTGCAATCCGGAATACCATAACGAGAAGAGAAATCTGTTGTCCAATGAACCTTAAGAATCGTAAAATCTTCATTTCATACCCATTATGCATCTCTCTCCTTGTTCTGTGAAATGCATCAATTGCTCTGCCAATGTATGTGACAGCGTTTGTTTGGTGGGGCAGGATATGAAAATCGCGTCCGTGAAAAAATGAATCCCGGGTTTCGTTTTATTTGAGAATCCTGTTGATTTGATACCTGCCAAAACCGTGTTGGTGGGGGAAGTTCCCTACTCACCAAATTTTTGGAGATAGGTGCTGTCCTTCACCATATCCTGGAATATATTTTCCTTTCCATAGCGTTTCAGATAGATGTATACGCCGATCCCGACAATGAGGGAAGAGATCAGGACAAAGATCATATCAGTCATTGTGTCAGCATTATTCGCCTGCATCAGCCCGGCTGCGGAACCTCCCAGGAAGGTGTCAACCAAAAATTCCCAGATCTCCCAGAAATATTCAAAGACACATCCGAAGAATATGATGAAGATCCCGATGAACCCGGCATCCAGGTTGAACTTCTTGATCTTATCCCAGAACAAGATGAGCAGGAAACCGAGCAGGGCAACTATCATCCCTGATACGGTATGGGCAAGCACGTCCCAGTTAACGAATGCAAGATACCGACCCTGAATGTATCCCGACGTATGTATCAATATTGCCAGCGAGACCAGGGCATAGACGAACCAGGGGAACATGATCTTTGTCTTCCAGGAGAACAGGTAGATGACAAGTGCCATCAGGAAGAGGACGAGCGCGATGAGCAAATCTCCCGGTTTGAAGACTGCTGCGAGGAGTACATTGAAAGCTATCGCAGCCTGGAGGATATAGGCGAGGTACATCCCCGGGGTTCTGAAACGACTAGACATAGAGAGACATTTTTGCGTTAAAAATATATAATCCGGATTGTTCTTTCCGATATTTGGAACATGGGGCTTTGTCTTTCCGATTTTTGAGAATGATCCGAAATTACATATAACAATCCCAAAGATAGAGAGTGAACCCATCAGACTGGGATTGAAAGTATTTGGTATAGCAACTGGAGCTGGAATCAATGCGATATTCTACCGTTTTCATGATGATAGCACTCATAACTGCTATCGTGGCAGTTTCATCTGCCATGGTCTCGACCGGAGACGTTCCCGCGGTCAATCCGGGGACACTCCCGGTAACACAGGTCGGACCTGCGACCATACCCGCACAACCCGTCGCCCCTGCCACATTACCAGTGGTACCTGGAGGAGGGAAGGGATACTTCTCGATCAATTCCGTACCACCAGGAGGGGATGTGTACTTTGACGGGGCCTATTGGGGGGAGACACCGGTTGTAGTCACGGTTTCCACGACGGGCAATCCCAATCATTCCATCAGGATCACCATGCCGGGATATCAGGAGTGGAGTGACTCCTATTATGGCAATCCGAGCGACGGGCAGACAATCCAGATTACAGCCCAGCTCGCTCCAAGTGCCCAGGCAGGAAACATCCAGGTCGTTTCAACCCCATCAAGCGCAATGGTCACCCTTGACCGCAGCAGAACAGCATACACTCCGTACACGTACAGCAACATTCCGGTCGGCACCCATGAGATCGCCGTCTATGTGGCGGGATACCAGAATTATTACATGGACGTGAATGTGAACCAGGGACAGACGACGTATGTCAATGCGATCCTCCAACCGATCGTTTCCACCGGGACCCTGAGTGTGACCTCAAATCCCAGTGGAGCAGCGGTATACGTGGATGGCAGTTACCGGGGGGTCACTTCAACCTCGGTAGGAAACCTCGCACCCGGGTCCCACTCAGTACAGCTGATACTGGCCGGTTACCAGGACTGGAGCGGAACAGTCAGCATATCAGCAGGTGCAACAACCTACCTCAATCCAACCCTGAGTGTCGACCAGCAACCGCAATATGCAACCGTGAGTTTAACATCGATTCCCGCCGGGGCAAGTGTGTATGGTGACGGCGTCTACAAAGGCCAGACGATAGCGGGAAGCCCCCTTGTCTCGACAAAGGTAATTCCCGGGACACACACCCTCCTCCTCACAAAGGCCGGATACCAGGACTATTCCACCACAAGAACCGTTGCGGCAGGGCAGAACTACGATATTTCCGTCACCCTGAATCCGATGATGAACCCGACAACCGGCGGGATATCGGTCATATCAGCCCCCAGCCAGGCTGAAGTCTTCCTGAACAACGCATTCAAGGGATTAACCCCCATCACGCTCGACAGCCTCTCCCCAGGGTCCTATACTCTCCTTGTGAAACTGAACGGATATCAGGACTGGCAGGCGACCCAGCAGGTGACAGCCGGACAGACCTCCCAGGTCTCTGCAACCCTTCTTCCGGTAACGACGCAGCCAACAACGACACCAACGCAGACCGGGCTTCTCCCCCTGACCATTATTGCCGCCCTTGGGGTGCTCTTCCTGTCGATACATCGGAAAAACAAATAATCTATCCCTTTTTTGTAAGATTGCCAGGGGTAAGAGACCATGATTCCCCTGGGATGGACGAGGTGTAGTATACTGATTCTCAGCCTGCCACCAGATTGTATGCCGACCGGGAACCGGGTTGTACGAGAGAAGAGATCTCTCTGCCACTGAGATTCTATTTTTCGTTCCGATCCTGATGCATTCACTCCAAGCGTCTCCCTCTGCAAAAATCCACAATTTTCTTTCCGATTTTTGAAAATATCCGGGTTGTTCTTTCTGATTTTTGGAAATAATCCGAAGATACAAATAACATTCCTCCCGATTGGGCTCTACACAACAGATTGTGCGTGTACGATACAAGAGGTGCACATGCTATGGAAGGATCGGTGACATTAAAAGTAAAGGTAAGATCGTTTCCGAGTAAGGGTCGGGCCCGGGTCAATGAAACGGTCTTGCCAATGATTGGTGCAAAGGAGGGAGAGGCCCTACTCCTTGCAAAATACCCGACAGAATGGGACAAGCAGACAAAAACCGTCGCTGTGACCGGATATGGAGACACGATGGTGGACAAATCGGCCATCATGCTCTCTCCCGAAGATATTGCTGCTCTTGGCGTTGCCGAAGGTGACACCATTACGGTCGTTCGCAAGGTCACCTGGACTGAGACGATTGCACAGGGGGCTGCAAAGGCAGGGGGGACCATAAAGGAAGGTGCAGTCAAGGCCGGTGGAGCCGTCAAAGAAGGGGCAACGAAAGCAGGGAAGACCGTTGAGAAGGGTGCAAAGGACGTAGCAACAAAGGTTACCCCGAAAAAGGAACCGTAAATCCAGGGGAGATGACCTGTGGTGAATGAAACGGTGACGGTTGTTGCGTCAACATCCCCCTACTGGGCGTGGTTCGAGTCGGTTTTCTGGATCATCATACTCGTGATTATTCTCATCATCGCCTACTACATCATCAAGGAAATTCGCCTGATGAGAAACACCTCGCGTCTTGCTGAGATCGATCTCGAGAAGGAGAAACTCACCCTGATGAAGGCCGAGATGGCCCAGCGGGGCACCCCCTTCTTCAGGGTTGCACCAGAGAAGATGGAAGAGATCCGGAAGCTTGACGAGGAGAATACCGCCCTCTCGACCGACATTTTCGCTAAACACAGTGCCGTCGACAAACGGATCGAGCGGCTTGAGAACAAGGTGACCGTGACCAAACTCGATCGCATGGTGGAGAAGATCAAAGATGAAGAGAAGAAACTCGGGTGATCATGATGTATGAGTACGCACCTGCCGAGACGGCAAAGAAATCCTCATTCAAGGAATCCCTGGCGGCGATTCCCGGGACCATCAATGCAAAGCTTCCCAGCATGGACAAGAGCCTCGACCGGTACTTCGATGCCCACATGTCCGCGATTATCAGCGAGTGGGGTCTCATCACGATGCATACGCTCGATGATCTCGATGACCGCCTTGACATGGTGACTACCGAGATCCGGAACCTGGAGCGGGGCAGGGACGAGATTGAAAAGCGTGCGGCTGCCCTTGATGCAGGGATCCGCGAGCTGGAGGTCGGATAATGGTTGGCATGGACAGCTACATGAATGCGTACCTGGACCGAAGGATGAAGAACCTCATCCAGGACTGGGATCTTGCAACCCAGAACGACATTGGCGATTTCGAGACCAGGCTCAACCGTATCGAAGAGACTTCGAAGCAGATTGCATCGTTCGAGACCAGTGCGGAAATTAAGTTGGAAGAGCTTGAGCATCGTCTGCTGCAACTGATGGAGGTGCGTCGTTGACTCCTCTTGAAGCTGCCCTTCTTGTCATACTCGTCGCAATTCTTTTGTTTGTCATCTACTATTACTGGAAGGGTGCAAAGGGATCGGTATCGCTCTCCCGGCCGGTAGAGAGCAGGGTGGATGAGTATCTCGACCGGAGATTCGAACTCATGATCGACGAATGGTCGCTCGTCAGCCGGGCCAGGCTCCAGTCATTCAGGAATTCCAAGGATCAGACCCTTGAGGCAAACGAAGCAAAGGTTGCCTATCTCTCCAGCTTTTCAGAGATGATGGAGGGTAACCTGAAACAGTTGGAGGATCGGCTGGTTGCTCTGGAAAACAAGCGCGAATAGAGGGAAACCAAAATCCCCCTTCCTTTTTTAGAATCGTGTCGTCATAGCGGATGTTTCAAGATTTGATACCACGTTTTTGACCCTCTTACCCGCTATCGGGTAGTGATGGGGGATAGGCAATTATCCCCCTCAACGTGACTTTCAATGCATCTGGCAGGGTGCGGTGAAGGCCTGGCGCACTTGCGAAAAAATGTGCGGGAGATGAATCGGGGCGCATGAAACGCAAGCGTTCTAATCCCTTCCCTCGCATCGCTACCATTTCCTATCTGATACCCTTATTGTATCACCATCATCCGCTCTCGCTGAGTTCTATCGGGATGACAATGATGCCAACCGACCTCTTTTGTAGGATTCACTGGAGCGAAAGGAACCTGAGGTTTTTTTTAAAATGGTTCCTTATCCCAAACGTCAAACCAGTGTTCAATCGAAAAATGGCCACGGGTGAGTATTATTGTGACGGCCTCATCGTTTGATCATGGATGCCGACTTCAGTCGGCAGACATTCTCTTGGAATATTTCTTATTCTGGCCGCTACTCAGTCCCTGGGCAATAATCCTGATGGAACAACCATCTTCAAAAAACCATGCACAATCCTTACCACTACAGGGGAGGTCAATGACCATACCCTCGTCATTGACCACTGTCCCGAATTTTATCGGGCAGCATTTCACTGATGACATACCGAACAATAGGTTTTGAGGGAATGAATCTTTCCCTGAGTGTACCGGTAGTGGTTCCTCACTTCACATCACTGTCAAATGGATACCAACCTTGAGGCCTGTCCGGGCTCAGATGAACCGTTTGCCGCAAAAGGCGAGAGGATTTTTTAGGAGGGATTGGCCATCTCATCTCTCCCTTTTCACCCGGACAAGAGGTTGATGGGAGAGGGGGCCGTATTCGCCCTTTAAACGATATAGAGCAGGGTTCCGTCCATGGGACCCGGGCCATGGATGAGGGGATGTCCTATTACAACCGTTGATTCTCTCCCAAAAAAATCGTTTACCGTTTTTTTGAACGACGGGTAATCTCTTCGATATCGCCGATCCAGCGGGCGACCGCACGGATCACGGTAACAGTATTTTCTGTATGATATGAGTTCTTGCCCTGGGTAAAAATTCCGTCATTTTTCTCTGACACTACTTCCCGAATAACCCATACTCCGAACATATCGACAAGAATGGAGAGACCATTGCTGAATCCTTTGCAATTGATGAACAATTCGCCGGATTCGTAATCGATATCGAGGTTCAAATCGAGAGCTTCTCTCTGCATCATATCCTTCAAGTACGCAGAGAGGTCATGCGTTGTCAGGATTTTTTCCACATCTTCAGGACGTAACATTTTCAATCAAACCAGGTTTCTTACCCATCGTATAGGGTATACCTGATGATAATTCCCTCGTGCTTCCTAAGCTATGAAACGCCTCTCTCGTGATCTCTCCTTACTCTATGAACGCTCGAGAAGGCGAGGGTCTCACGGTTTCATCCCGGTCTTTGTCGTCTTCTTGGAGGTCTTGATGGGGGAAGGCGGATTCGTATGGTCGGGCAGCTCATCGCCATGGGGATGGGAATGTGCGTTATGCCGCGGAGGAAGAGCCGGCTGCTTCTGAGACTGATGCGCTGCCTGGGGATGAGGATGGTCCATGGGGTGATGCTGGTCTTTCTGACGCTGCCGTTCTTTGTCAGGGCTGTCCTCGGCCCCGGGCTGGGGGGTCTTGGGATAATCGGGCTGGCGATCGGGTCTGTGTCGTGGCGACATAGCCAATACTTTCGTTCCCTGTTATTAAAACAATGCCACTACCGAAGACACGAATGCCGAATCGAGTGAATATATCATCGGACACCTTTCGATCTTCATGACACCATCTGCAATATTCTGTTTTGCAGGAGCAAGACCAGACTGATGCTTGATAATGGTGAAAACAGGAGGGTCAAGAAAGAAACCGTTCTCTGCCAGGTTTGCAGGGAGCCAAGACAATACGATGAAATTGTGCATGCACAGAAAGATCCCGGAACCAAAAATTGTCGGGCAGACCTGGAAATGACTATCCCGGATGATGATCTCGTCTGGAAACTAAATTGATGATCGACGCGATAGCAAATTCCCGCAATGGATCTCACCTTTTCAACAGCGAACGAGAGATGGTTCTGATACACAATCCAGGGAATATTGAGAATTACACCAAAAAAAGGGTTAGAAACGTAGGGGGTGTTCAGATTACCGGTTTATACCCGACTCGTACGTCGCGGTCTGGTAGAAATTATGGATGATTCCGCTGACGGATGCCTGCTGGGAAAATGCAAGGTCACTGGCTTTGGCGATGGCGGTACCTCTCCCCTGCTCCAGGTGTCCGTTCATAAACGCACTTGCCGATCCTACGGCAGGTTCATTGTTCAGGCCATGCACCTGGATTCCGTAATCAAGGGCGACTGGTGCAGCACCGGGATACGCGGTTACGGTTCTTGTCCCTGCCTGCGTCACAACCGATCCTTTGGAAAGGTCAAATGAACTCCCTGCATTGACAGTGTTGTGGAATGCAGGCCACAAAGAAGTACCACCCGGTATCCCCTTCGACTCAATCCCGATATTTTCGCTGGAAATTGCTCTTCCGGTCCCAGTCCCGTCACCCGTTCCATCGAAGGTGAGCATTTTTGTCGATTCGACGTTGTACTGGCCCTCGGACATACTCTTGGTGTCAAAACCGAACGACTTCGAGTAGCTGGTCGTTCCGCCCACTGCCTGGGTAGAATCTCCGTACGTGGTGGTATACTGGCGCTCACCCGGCAACAGTACGCCGTCAATCGCGTCTGATGAGATCGTCCATACGAGCGAGTTGGTTTCTGACATGGAACCTGTGGTGGTGATTGCCGCCATGGCAAATCCTGTCGTTGAAACCAGCACCATCGCAATTCCGATGGCCATAGTTAGAACACTGATGTTTTTCATACGCTAAGTTCCCGTGTCAAAAATCGGACACTTACCTAATGTGAATCTCATAATATTATAAAATCGATTGTATGGGCAATGAGGAGTCCCCGGCAATGCAACAGTATATACAAAGGGCAATCCTTCAGGTTATTCATTATTACAGGAGGTGAATTATGGCAGATTTGATAGGGCTGGCGATATTATTCCTCATTCTGGCGCTTGTTGCATTTGTGCTGGGTGCAAAGGGCATTGCCGGTTTCTCAATGACCATCGCAAAATGGCTCGTGATAATTTTCGTGATACTCGCCATTATTACCTTTATATTGTAGAGAATTCTTGTTCTTCTTTTTTCCTTGGATCTCTATTTTCCTTGTAAAAACCCAGGTTCCTAAATTGACCCCATGAACCACTGCCTTCTCACACCAGCGGCTGAGGCCCAAAATCCGACTCTGACGGGAGCTTTGCACCGGTTACCAGGAACTGGCCGTCCGTGCTTTTGACTTTATCGAGGATGAGGTCTTTTGCCTTCCGGGTCATGGCAAAGACCGGGATGGATGACCCTGCCTGCAGGAGTGCTTTTCTCCCGGCAATCTCCCTGACTGCCCGTGAGGCACACGAGGTGACAATGTCCGCATGGTCGGCAAGCATCAGGGCTTCTTGATCAGTGATCCCGGTTGTGTGGACTGCGATGATGAATGCGTCCGGGAACATTCTCCGGATAGAGACTGCATCTTCGGGGGCTGCTATCGTGACTGCAACCCGGGAATAACCGGATGCGTAAGCCACCCGGACGCCGCGGGGCTGGTCCATATCGGCTGTCTCTCTGAAGGGGACGATACCTCCGTTCTGTTCTATTGCTGCAACAACCTCGGGGATAGGAGAGGTCCGTACGAGTCCCGACATCCGCCCCCCGATACCCTGGACAAGGTCGGGCCTGGTGGCGATCACAGTTCCCGCCCCGTCGCAGGCGATAACTGCTGCATCAAACACCCCTGCAGAGAGGCCATAGCTGATCAACTCTGACGCGCCAAAACCGACAAAATCACCGGACATCAGGACCCTGCGCCGGTTTGTACACATGCCAAATGCCCGTATCCGGTGACTGATGTTCTCCTGCACCGCGTCAGAGGTTATCGGATCGACCGGCTTTGCGAACCGGCGGGCAAGCGGGCACTCGCTGACCAGAGGGGGTCCCACCTCCACCACCACGCCGTTCCTGATGACAATCCTGCACTTTCCTATCGCCTCGATCACATGCTCATCTGAAGTATCGGTCATAGAAGTTTTCACACCCGTTAATGGTAGGGGTAAAGGGAAGAGATGGGTTTACCCCCGGTTCTTCCGGTAAACGGCTATCAGTCCGGCCGCAAGCACCAGGCCCCCCACGGCCAGGTGCGGGTTTGACGGGGATTTCGTCGGAGTCGGACTCGGCGTCGGCGTTACGGTCGTTGTCGGGACCGTGGTGGTGACCGTGGTCTCAACTGTCGTCTCAACGGGGGGGATCACTTCACGGTAGACCGCCATCTCCACATTGTCGATATATCCCACAGCCTCGTTCTCGAGGATATAATCTCCCTTGGTGGTGATTGCAATCCTGTTGAGGCCATGAAGGTCCTGGCCGAGCGGGACATAGAAGCCCCAGACAAGCCCACCGGACTGCTTCTCGGTGATTTTTATATCGGCATGCATGAGCTCTTTGTTATACTTGATCGCGACACGGTAGGTGACATTCTCATCGAATTGTTTCGTATCACATTCTCTCTGCTGACCGCAATAGCTGCGATAATGGCTATTTACCTCGTAGAGGTGATTATTCGTGTCGATCACCTGGAGACCCATCAGCTTTCCGTACTGTGCATTATCAAATATCCCGAGGACATTGGCTGCTTTCGAGATATCCATATCAGTACTGGTGACCCCAAACCTGACAGCACCGTCTTCTTCGATGGAACTGATGTGGAGGTCATATTCCAGGGTGAACGGATCGTTGCCATAGGCGATCGGAACAAAAGCATATGCGTTTGTACCCCCCTCGGTCTCGAAATGGTAGTGCTGGTTGGCAACGTCCCAGTAAAACCCGGACGGACTGTTGGTGATAAAGCCTGGGTCCTCTGAAAAATCAGACGAGTAGATGACCACCTTCTCCTCGTCTGCCGATACCGGCAGTATGGTGAGAACAGCAGCGATGAGAAGAATTGGGAACCAGAACAGCAGACTTCGTGGCACAAAGGCACCTCAGGAAGATTACTCTTCGTCATTGATGGAATAAAGCCTTTTTTATCTGGTCCAGGTGTACCGGCACGAAGTGATACTCGATTTCCCGAAGGCAGATTCTGCCCGGCAGTTATAACCGGACTAGGGTGATCTCCTCTCTTCTCCCCGGATCCTTGCCAACGGTGACTGGCGCCTCAGAAAATCCGAAAGGAACGGGGCGAATTCGGGAGACCAGCATTCTTTGCCTGAGTATACCTCCCAGCACCCGATCATGGACTGGCGGACTTGCCGCCCCAGCCCCACCTCCAGCAGTTCGGGGGAATGCAGGAGGTCGGCGGCTTGCGGGTATTTCCGTGGAATCTCAACGACATAGCGGCCATTCTCTAAAAAGGGGCCACCAGAGATGCCGGGAGTATCACCTGCCATGTATTTTTCAAAGAACTTGTCTGCATTGCTCCTGTTCCAGAGCGGAGGCCCGATATGCCTGCGGGTCTGCGGGACCGATGCTGCATCCAGTTCAAAGAGGAGGATACAGCGGGTCTCAGTCATCTCGCAGCCGGCGCTGTTTACAAAAAACCCGTTTCTCTCCAAAAGCCCTCGGACTCCTTCGAGACTTCTCCTGAGCTGCGGCACAACCACATCCGGGATGTAGGGGGGGGTGGCAAAGGTGATCGCGTAGAGACAGGTGCCCTTGGAATCGAGATGGGAGGCGAGTTCTTCCCGGGTATATACGGATTGTGCCGGAGGGAAGAAGAACAGGCGCGAGGGTCTTTCGAGGTAGCCACGGGCAAGCTCGACAAAGGCATACATCTGGTCGAGTGATACGGATGCCGACACGTTCCTGCCCGGGTCCACCGGGTCGATGACAACGAGCGGTTCGCTGAAGTCCTTTGTCCTGTGCCCCTCGAGATCGATAAGGGTCCCGGGATTCCATGCTGCGGCCTCCTCGAGCAGTGCAGAGAACCCCGTGGAATGGAGGATCAGCAGCTCGCAGAGATACCCGGAGAAGCCTTCCGTCATCTGGTCCGAACCGTAGACCCCGCCGGATTTTGCAAACTGTTTCAGGAGCAGCACGTCATCCACGAGCGGGGCTATCTTCGACCCGATGTAGCGGGTGTGAAACGGTGTGCGATCGACCGACGACCGGATCGCTGCTGCGGATGCCACCCTGAAACAGGGGACAAGGTCCACATCGAACCCTTCAATGGTGGCATTGATGTACGGGTGCTCGGCATATTTTTCAAAATACCCGTCAGAGAGTTCATCGGCAATGTGCCGGGCAAGCCGGAGGCCTTTCTCTTCGAGTTGTTCACGGGAAAGGTCAGGCTCGAACAGCAGAAAGACATCGAGGTCCCTGTCGCCGTGGATGAACGTTCCTCGTGCAACAGACCCGACAATCATGGGCTCTGCACCGCCTCTCTTTGCCGCGGCGTGCATGATTTTTTCAGCCACACGTCCGATGTGCTCCTTCTCTTCAGAGACTGGCCTGATTTCCAAGAGCACCGACTCCTCGAGCTGGCTCCTCATGATGCCGGTACCTCCAGCAGCGTTTCATAGACAGGCCCGCAGGGGGTGAGCGTGCTCTTCTTGAGCCGGAACGCGTCGACGGTGCAGCTGCCAAGGTCCCCAGGGGGGATCGACCGGATCCACCCGGGGAGGGAGGGGTCTGACTGTTTCACCCGTGCAAGGGTGGCATGAGGCCTGAAAGGGCGGTCATCGCGGGGGATGCCGAGCGGCAGAAGCGCATCCTCCACCATAGCATGGAGCCGGGCGCTCCCCCCGCCGTCGGCAATTTCACACCATATCACCCGCGGCTGGCGGGGACTGTTTGCTCCTACCCCCGTGATCCGGAGATCATAGGGGGAGAAGGTGAGCGTGGAGAGGGCGGAGGCGATCGCTGCAACCGCATCCTCCCTGACTTCGCCGATGAATTTCAGGGTCATGTGGATGAGCGCAGGGTCGACCTGATTCAGCCGTGCACTGCTCTTTTTCAGATGCTCCTGCGGACCACGCATGCGCTCCCTGATTTCATCCGGGAGATCGATTGCCACAAAAAGACGAACCATACCCCTCTGCCCCTCGATTGCCCCTGGCTGTGCAGCCGGGATTGCCGGATGAAAAAAAATGCCATCCGCCCCTTCCGCATCAGTATCTATTATACTCCTTTCCATGTATAATCAAGACAGATCCACAAATTTATTTTTTCACCAGAAACAAGTAATGGTCTGAATGCAAACGGGGGATACAATTGGCAGATACACCGAATCTCGTTATTTATACGCTTGAATATTGTCCGAACTGTGAAATTCTGAAGGAATATCTGACGCAGCACCACCTCTCCTATACTGAAAAAGATATGTCTACGGCGGAATCTCTCACAGAACTCCGCATCAACGGTGTGTTTGTCAACGAAGCCCCGGTGCTCATGGGGGAGGGGGGATTCCTCACCTCGCAGGATCTCTTTTCCAAGGGAGTTCTCCGGGAAGAACGGGTGCAGAAACTCTCAGAGGGCTCCTGATGCCTGACAGAAAGAGCCTCCAGACCACCCTTGATGGCATCTTTGTCCCCCAGATGCCGCCCGTCCGCACCTCGGATGGCCATATCGTCGACTGGGACCGGCAGCGTATCGTCAGGCAGATCGTGGAAGAGACAAAACTCGTGCAGACATTCTACGGCTACGAGAGTGCGAGTGAAGAGACCGCCCAGGAGATTGCCCGGCTCGTCGAGGAGCGGATCTGCTCGCTCCACTTAAAAGCGCTCTCGGGACCCCTGATCAGGGAGGTGGTGAATATCACCCTCCTCGAACAGGGGATGGTGCAGTACCGCAACGTCTGCACACGGGTCGGGACTCCGGTGTTCGATGCGCACCTGATCGATGTCGGACGCGGGTTCGAAGCCAAGGACAATGCCAATCTCCAGGAGAACGCCGAGACCTCGCACAAAAAGAAGGCTGACAAGATCAGCAAGGAGCAGTACCTGCTCCAGCTGCCTCCGCACCTTGCCGATCATCACCTCTTTGGGGACATCCACATCCATGACCTGGAATACTTTGGGACGCGGCCGTTCTGCCAGGACTGGGACCTTCGTTACTTCCTCTATTACGGCCTCATGCCTGACGGGAACGGGACAAAGGCGTCGGTTGCCGGGCCGGCAAAGCGCCCGGAGGTCGCCATCCTCCATGCCGTCAAGGCACTCGGAAGCGCCCAGACCAATTTTGCCGGGGGTCAGGGATACTATAATTTCCTCACGTTCATCGCCCCGTTTTTCGATGGGATGCCCTACGAAGAGATCCGTCAGCATATGCAGATGTTTGTCTACGAGATGACCCAGATGATGGTTGCCCGTGGTGGGCAGCTGGTGTTCTCCTCCGTCCAGCTCTCCCCGGGGGTCCCCACGCTCTGGAAGGACAAGCCCTGCGTCTACAAGGGGAAGATATGGGACGGCGGGTCTGCCCCGCTCCGCACCTACGGGCAGTTCGAACGCGAAGTGCGCCTCCTCTTCAAAGCGATGATGGAGGTGATGCTCGAAGGCGATTACTGGGGCAAGCCGTTCAGTTTCCCCAAGCCGGAGATCAGCATCGAACCGGACTTCATGGATGAGGATGCTGAATTCAACCGGAACAACCCGGACCTTCCCACGTACCGGGACCTCTATCTCCTCACGTTTGAGCTGGCGTCCAAGTTCGGGACCCCCTATTACGACAACCAGATGCCGGGGTACCGTGGTGCCGGCAAGGGGATCTCCTGCTACCAGTGCTGCGCGTACCAGTTCTCTGCGGTCGCGGACGAGGATACCCAGTTTGAGGACAAGCTCTTCTTCCGTGACGGGAAGCACTTCTCGATGGGTTCCTGGCAGGTGGTGTCGCTCAACTGTCCCCGGGCTGCATACGAGGCAGGCAGGGATGACAAACGCCTTTTTGCCGAGCTGAGGGCACTGATGGATATCTGCGTCGAGGTGTTCAAGATCAAGCGGCGCTGGCTTGAGATCATCCGTGCCAACGGGCGGATGCCCTTTGCGATGCAGCGCCCAAAAGACCCGGTCACCGGGGAGCGGGGGGCTATTGCCGTGGATCTCGAGGGGCTTGTGTATACCATCGGGATAGTCGGTGTCAACGAGATGGTGCAGCACCACACGGGCCAGCAGCTGCATGAGTCCCGCGAGGCATGGACGCTTGCCGTCAGGGCGATGACAGAGATGGAGCTCTATGCGAAGGAGCTGTCGGACCGGAACAACATGACGATCGCGCTTGCCCGGACCCCTGCCGAGACGACGGGGCAGCGGTTCGCGGTCGCCGATCTCCTCTCAAAAGAGTATCGCGACTCCGCCCGGAAGGTGATCAAGGGCGATCTTGAGGAGGGTCTCTTGAAACTGGGGAAGAGCAGTGACCTTCCCATCTACTACACCAACGGGACGCATGTCGCCCCTTCGGCCAATATCCCGCTCGCAAAACGGATGGAGATCGAGCATGTGTTCTTCCCTATTGTCGACGGGGGGAATATCTTCCATATCTGGCTGGGGGAGCAGCGGCCCGACCCGGGGGGACTGATGGATATGGCGATGAAGCTCTGCAGGAGCACCCAGATCGGCTATTTTGCCTTTACCCGGGACCTGACGGTATCCCTCAGGCAGTTCCATGAGTTCCGGCCGGACAAAAAGAGCATCGCGGGCTGGGTCGCTTCAAAAACAGGCATCCAGGCGTAAAGATCTGGTTCAGACTACCGGGTTTGCGCCCGGCTTTTTCTTTTTCACGATGATATCGATAACCCCGTTCCGGACCTGGTAATAGCTGTGGACGATATCGATTTTGGTATCGAGAGGTATCTGGGCACGTTTTTCCCCGACGATGATGGTGACCGCGTCGGTCGAGATATCGGCATACGCGGCAAACCGCGATCCGGGCGGGAGGCTTCCCGTTACGAACAGGTAGTCCTCGTCCTCGATCACTTCGTACTCTATCTCTTCATTCGGGGCCTTCCCGATGTGGATGATCTGCGAATCCTCGCCCTGGTTTCCTGCGATGATGGTATATCCGATAAACCGGGCGCCTTCAGTATCGGGCATGTTCCTGACCATATCCTCGACCATTCGCGCGATATTTTTCAGGAAATCATCATACGGATTATTCGGCATTGATTCCACACAACCTGAATGTCGGACCTTCCTGCTCGACGATCTTCTTCTCACGCAGCTCTGCCAAGCCCGGGGCGAGGTCCTGCACGGGCTGCCCGGTCATCTCTGACAGCTCATCCCCGGTAAGATTGCAGTGGGCGAGAGCGATAATAAGATCGATCCCGGCATCGTCACTCAGCACTTCCCTCCCCTGCTGCACGATCTCCCGTATCTGCAGGTCGATATCCTTCTCGATGTTGGCGAGCTTCCCGGTCAGTTCCTCGCGTGCGTCCACGAGTTTCCTGAGCTGCGACAGTTCCTTTCTCAACCGGGCATTCCGGTCTTCTGAAACAAATACACCCTCATCGATCCGGTGCAGGTTCACGATGACGCTGATATCATTTGCGATGAAGTAATATTTCCGCCGCCGCTCATCGAGCCGGAATGCGAGTATCTCTTCCCGTTCCATGAGCTGGAGGTGCTCGATGACCGCTTTGGGGGAGAGGACCAGGCGATCAGATATTTCAGTGACAAAACAGGGCTTCTGCCTGAGCAGTTCGATGATGCGCCGGCGGTTTCTGTTTCCCAGTATATCGAGGATCCGGGCGACCTCAACATGGTCCAGCATTGGTTACTTTACGTTAGGGAGTCTAGGTATAAAGGTATTGTGCAAACTAAACACGTCCATGCTCCAGAACGGATTTGGTTTCAATAAATGCCGGCTCTGCTTTTTTCTCCCGATTTTTCACCTATCTATCGATTGAACAAATATTAGGTCTCGGCCTTACTCCTTTACATCTGAACGATGATGTACTTCTTCGCCCCTGGACTTTCCCGACCTCACTTAACACCAGCGCCGGTCAGCTGGCGGGTCTGTCTGGTTGGATGATGATGAGACCTGCATACCACTTCTACCACTTCCGCAGACTTCTGCAATACTTCTGCAGCTGCAGAGTGATCGAAAACGATTTTAAAGGCTCTGATTCGTCTAATACTCATTATAATAAATATAAATTATTATGTACTCATGATCACTTCTGCAAATCTCAAAATACACAACAGTCTGAAAATGGGTGATTGCATGCTATTACCTGTGTGTGTGATCCCAACACTGCAGAAGTGTAAATTCTTATCTCTCTAATTTCACAGCTATTTGTTGAAAAAGAACCGAATAACACTCCTTTACCACTTCTGCAGGTGCAGAAATCTGCGGAAGTGAACAAGGGATCTGCAGAAGTCCAGGACGAAATCCACTCACGATAATTGCCCGGGACTGCAAGCCCAAGGACATTCCCGACCACGCTCGCTGTCTGGTCTGTGGCATCATGAGTTAATCAACGGCATCCAGTTTAATTTATGACATCCCGGAGATCTCCGGCTCAGCTATCCCTCCCCTGCCTCCCGACGCACTCGTATCGCCAGTGCCAAGGCAATAAACGCAAGCACCCCGTAGAGCACAATTGCCCACCTGGCTGCTGACAGGAACAGGGGGATATTTTCCTGGCTTACCAGGGTGTCGCCCATGACAAGACCAAAGGTGATGATGATGACCGCGTTTGACAGGCTGACCCCGACCAGCCGTGCCGTTTCCGTCCCGCCGGAGAGAATCCCGTACTGCTCTTTTGGGATTCCAAGGAGCGCCCACTTGACCACCGACGGCATGAAAAGGGCAAACCCAAGGCTGTTCAGGGCAAGCGACAGGACGATGATCGGCAGGGCTGTGTCCTGGTCAATCGTGACCAGCAGGATCATCGCGATGCCATTGACCAGGCAACCGGCAGCAGCAACCTGGCGGGGAGGGTATCGGTCGGAAAGACGGCCGCTGAACGGGCTGCCGAGGATCAGCAGCAGCTGGGACATGAAGAGGACGATCCCCGCCATCAGGGGGTCCATCCCTTTGACGTACTGGAGAAAGAGCGAGAGTATCAGGGTGATGCCAAAACCACTCGCCTGAAAGACGATGTTGGTCGCGATAGCACCCGACAGGTTGCCCGAAGAGAAGAGGGAAGGGGGGATGAGCGGGTGCGGGCAGCGCTTCTCCCAGAGGTAAAACCCGACAAGTATCCCGGAGCCGGCGATAAGCATGAGAATGCCCTGAAGGGTGCTGATCTCCGAGAGACCGTACAGGCACAGCAGGACCCCGGTGACAAAAAGGATCATTCCGTAGGGATCATATTCGGTTGTCCGGGCAAGTTCACACTCACCCCGCACCCTTGAAAGGATGAGCACGAAGTTGATCGCCGCGATAAAGGCAACGATGGCAAAGATCCCTCTCCAGCTGGCATAGTAGGTGATGGCTCCCCCGGCAAGGAGCCCGGCGCCAAACCCGGTGAACATTGCGGCGACATTGATCCCGAGCGCCGCTCCACGCTCTTCTTCGGGAAAGACCAGGGAGAGCAGGGCAATCGATGTGCCAAACACCATGGCAGCACCGATCCCGGTTAGAACCCTTCCTGCAATGAGCACCGGCATACTGGGTGCGAACATGCAGACCAGCGCTGCAACCAGGTTGACTCCCATCCCAGCGATGAAGACCTTTTTCGACCCCCTGATGTCTGCAATTCTCCCGAAGGGAACGAGCAACGATCCTGCAACAAGGAAGAATGACGCAGTGAACCAGCCGAGCAGGGCGACGTCGGCAGAAAATTCTCTCCCGATAGCAGGGGTGGCGACGATAAGCGAGGCGACCATGAACGGGGCTATCGCAGACCCGAGTGCTGCGATGACCTGGACGAGCCGTTTGCTGGCCGCCGAATACATAGGAGACTGTATTGCAGGGCGTTGTATAAAACCTCACGCGGGATGAGGGGTCATGGAGACCCTAGAGAGAGGACACAGGGTACCTGGGAAATGTCCGGTATCATTTCACCAGGCAGGACCAACAAAGATGTTGGCATCAACAATAGCACGGGTTTCTGAAGGGAGGGACTCGAGATTATGCAAGAAGGTCGCTTTCAGCGATCTCTTCGATAATCCCTGGGTTTTCAATTTTAAGACTTCGCGAGAATTTTTTAGCATTCGTATCACGGGAATCCTCACGATGAGGCCGTAGAACAGCACCACCTTGCTTCACTACGGACTTTACCATTTTTCTATGGACTTCCCCGGAAGGCATGTTCCTCATTTCCTTTGAAAAGAATGAAAAAAAGAATTACTCCGATATCCGGTAATTCGGCGCTTCATCGGTGATCAGGA
>CAZRAQ010000003.1:27658-69873 GCA_964598015.1 uncultured Methanoregula sp.
GAAAAAAAGAATTACTCCGATATCCGGTAATTCGGCGCTTCATCGGTGATCAGGATATTATGCGGGTGACTCTCGGTATGCCCGGCGCTGGTGATCCGGATAAAGCGGGTCTTCTCATGCATCTCATCGATCGTCCGTGAACCGGTGTAGCCCATCGCCGACTTGAGGCCTCCCACCAGCTGGTAGAGTACATCGGAGACGCTCCCCACGTAGGGGGTCACCCCCTCCACCCCTTCCGGCACGAACTTGGTACGGCCGATCTCCTTCTTCTGGAAGTACCGGTCGCTCGAGACCCCGCCGCTCATGGCGCCAAGAGACCCCATGCCCCGGTACTGCTTGTAGCGGCGTCCCTTCATCGTGATGATCCTTCCCGGGGACTCGTCGCTCCCGGCAAAGAGGCTCCCGATCATCACGCTGTCGGCACCGGCAGCGATCGCTTTCGCCACGTCGCCGGAGAACCGGACGCCCCCGTCAGCGATGATCGGGATACCCGCATCCCTCACCACGTCAGCAACACTCGCGATAGCGGTGATCTGGGGGATACCGACCCCGGCCACGATCCGTGTCGTGCAGATGGACCCCGGGCCGATCCCCACCTTCAGGCCGTCAACCGTGTCCATCAGGTCCTCGGCAGCCTTCGCCGTCGCGATATTGCCGGCTATCACGTCGGCACGGGCACTCCCCTTGATCTCTTTTACCGATTTGACCACGTTCATGTTGTGCCCGTGGGCACAGTCGACCACGAGGGCATCGGTACCCTCCTCGTCAAGCAGCATCGCCCGCTCGAAATCGAACGGACCGACCGCTGTCGCCACCCTCAGGTGTCCCGAGCTGCCCCGTGTGGCATTCGGGTACTGCCGTTTTTCGAGGATGTCCTGCATCGTGATGATGCCGGCAAGGCCCCCGTCCTTGTCGACCACGGGGAGCCGTTCCACCTTGCGGGAATACATCACCTCGAGCGCCTTCTCCATGGTGATGTCTTCACCTGCGGTGATCGGCTCCCGTGTCATGATTGCCCGGACGCTCTCGACACTCCGCTGGCCGGAGATCCCGCGCACATCCCGGCGGCTGACAATGCCGACAACCCGCCCCTGCTCGAGGACCGGGACCCCCCCGATCGCATGCTCGTTCATGAGCCGGACGACTTCTGCGACACTTGTCTCGGGAGAGACCGAGAGGACGTTCCGCTCGATCAGTTCGGCAGCCTGCCGGACAAAACGGAGCTCGCTCACCTCCTCCTCTGCACTCATGTTCCGGTGGATGACGCCGATCCCTCCGTTCCTGGCAAGCGCAATCGCCATGGCGGATTCGGTGACGGTATCCATCGCAGAGGATACCAGCGGTATGTTCAGCAGGATGTTTTTTGAAAAACGGGTCTTTGTGACCGTCTCGTTCGGCTCCACATGGGACTCTGCAGGAATGAGCAGGACATCGTCAAAAGTCAGTGCAAGCGGTGCATCCAGCTTCGAAAGGTACACAGGTCACCCCACCATCCGTGCCAGCCGGAGCACCAGGTCTTCCTGGATCGTGGCGTTCCGGTTTCCCCCGCAGACCATTCCCCGCACCCCGATGATGTCGGGGTTGATCCTCCGGAGTGAGGGCAGGTGGTCGAACCTGAGCGCCCCGGCAAGCGCAGTCTGCATGCCACTCTTCCGGTTCAGGGTGGAAAACTTCAGGAGGGCGACCTCGTCCATGAAATCAAAGGTGCTCTTCCCGTCCTTGATGCCTGTGTCCACCATCGCCACGTCCGCTCCTGCGGCAGCGGCGATCGGGGACATCGCAAACGGAGAGATCGTACCCAGCCGTTCGTGATCGGAATAGGCCGCGATCACGACATACTTCTCAGGGAACTCATCCTTGACCGCTTTTACGACCGCTTCGATAACTTCCTCTGCCTTCTCCGATCCAGCAAACATCAGACCAATCTTTATGTAGTCTGCACCGGCATGGGCAGCTCCATACGCGGCAAGGGCAGCACCACCGGGCCTGAAATCGAAATCACCGATGGCAGCACTGACCGGCCTCTCGGAGACGTCCCTGACTGCCCTGATTACCCAGGGGAAATTCGCGCCAAGCGAACCCTCTGCAGGCCGTTTGACATCGATGATATCCGCGGCACTGGATCGCTTCGCCTCAGCAACATCCCTCGGGCTGACCAGCAATCGCATAGGATTTAATGATCCTTTATGCTAATAGTGATTACGCATACACCATGGATCTGGTTCTCGCAATGGACCTGAAAGAGGGGTCCGTTGTCCACGGGAGAAAGGGGGATCGGGCGAAGTACCGTCCCCTCACCTGGGGAATCTCTCCCACCGCGGACCCGGCAGGTTACCTTGCCGTGATGCAACCCCGGTTTCTCTATATTGCCGATCTTGACCGGATAGCCGGCACCGGATCGCACGATGCAGCGATCGCTTCCTGTGCCGGGATGGTGGAGTGCTGCTACGTCGACCGCGGTTGCCGGTCCCCCGAAGACCTCCTGACCGGGGCGCATATCGTGAACGTTGTCGGGACAGAGACTGCCGGGGACCTCTCGCAATACCGGGGAGGCATGCTCTCGATCGATATCAGGGACGGGCTTGCTCTTCCAGAAAAACGAAAACCGGCCGATGTCCTCTCCGAAGCAGAGGATCTCCCGTTCGACTCCTGCCTGGTCCTTGATATCAGTGCGGTCGGGACAGGGGTGGGGCTCTCCCCTTCCGTCCTTTCGGAGTTGCGTGCTGCGTCCCGGAAAAAACTCTTTTATGGCGGGGGTGTCCGTGACGCCGGCGATCTCGATTCCCTCGCATCAGCCGGGTTTGACGGGGCGATCGTTGCAACTGCAGTGCACCGGGGAGCAATTCCGCACGAACTGATCAGGAGCGGGTGCTGGTGCTCGTAACGATCGAGGGAATTGACGGGAGCGGCAAGAGCTCGCTCGTCTCGTCTCTTGAAAGACTCCTCGAGGATCTCTCCCCGGTCTTCACCCGTGAACCGGGATCGACATGGGTCGGGGACCAGGTGCGGCGGGCGGTTGCAGAGCGGGTGGACCCGGTCACCGAAGCGCTCCTGTTTGCAGCCGATCACGCAGCGCATCTCTCGACCCTGGTCCGCCCCTCCCTCAGGCAGGGCAGGCTCGTTGTCTCCGACCGGTACTCTGACAGTCGGTATGCCTACCAGCAGGAGACCCTCAAAGGATGCATCGCAGAACCGCACGAATGGCTCCTGGCGCTGCATGCAGGATGGACGATCCGGCCCGACCTCACCTTCCTTATCGTTCTGCCGGTCGAAGAAGCGCTGGCACGGGTCGGGGATAAGCCGGTGAAGGAACATTTTGAGAACCACGATCTTCTGAGAAGAGTGCAGGAAAATTACCTTGCCCTAGCGGAGAAGGACCCCTCCCGTTTCGTTCTCATCGACGGGCTGAAAGGAGAAGAGGAGATAGCGGCCTTTGTCGCAGGGACTATCAGGGATGCTTTTGCACGGTCACGATCACATCGCCAACCGTGATCAGGTCCACTCTCGCTCCGCCTATCATGTACATGCTCTGCCGGGAGAATGACCCTGCGGGGACTTCCACCTCTTTTCCCCCGATGTCGATCCGGGAGATGGGCTGAGCCAGGGCCTCTGGGGGGAGTGCCCTGACCGCGTCCATGAACGCTTTTGCATCTTTCCGGAGTGCCGGCCCTATCACGGCCATGTCAAAGACGACCTCTCCGGGTTTTCTCTCGAGCGTGCTCGTGTCTGCCTGCCATTCCACGACCGCATTCAGTGCTCTCGCCATATCCCCGCCATCTCCCCTGATACGCGGGGTGAATATGGTGATCTTCCCCATCGGGGCATTCAGGGCAAGCCCCTGTTCATGCTTGAACCGGCGGATCTCAGAGACGAGCCGCACGAGAAGGTCTCCTTCATCCAGTGCCTCCTGGTCAGGTGACGATTTTTCAGGCCAGTTCGCCGCATGCACGCTGCCCTTGCCAAGATGCGAATAGATCTCTTCGGAAAAATGCGGGGCGTACGGGGCCATCATGCGGCAGAGGGAGTCAAGGGTCTCCCAGAGCACCCGGCAGGCAGCATCGCGGGAGCGGTCATCGGAATAGAGCCTCCCCTTCACCAGCTCGATGTAATTATCGGCAAGGACATTCCATGAGAACTCGCGGAGCGCTTTCAGTCCGCGGTCGAACTGGTACTGCTCCATCGCATCCGTCACTTCTCCGGTCAGAGCAGCCAGTTTTGCCAGGAGCCAGCGGTCGGCAAGTGCGGTCACGTCCGCATCGTGATCGAACTCCTTCTTCTCCAGCTGCAGGAGGACAAAACGCGCAATGTTCCAGAGCTTGGTCTGGAACCGTGATGCCGCGATCACGTCGTTCCAGCAAAAGGTGATGTCAGAACCGGTCGCTGCCCCGGCAGCAGCCCACTGCCGGAACGCATCGGCCCCGTATTTTTCTGTGATCTCTTCGGGGGTTATGATATTGCCCCGGCTCTTGCTCATCTTGAACCCGTCTTCGCCTAGCACCATCCCGTTGACGAGGATCTCGTCCCAGGGCTTTTTTCCGGTAAGGGCTACTGCCCGGAGGATGGTGTAAAATGCCCAGGTCCTGATGATATCGTGCCCCTGCGGCCGGATCTGGGCGGGGAAAATCTCGGGGACCTGCGTCCCGTCCCATCCCGTCACGTTCAGCACCGATATGGAGGAGTCCATCCAGGTATCAAGGACGTCCGCCTCGCCGATCACCTCGGTTGCACCGCATGTTGTGCAGGGATGGCCCGGTTTTTGTATTGTCGGGTCCACGGGCAGGTCTTTCTCGTCAGGGAGGATCATGGTGCCGCATCCCGCACAGAACCATACCGGTATCGGGGTGGCAAAGATCCTCTGCCGCGAGATGCACCAGTCCCATTCCATCTGCGCTATCCAGTTCTCCATCCGGAGGAACATGTGACCGGGGGTCCATCGCACCTCACGGGCAGCGTGCATGATCTCGTCCGGGACGATCTTTACAAACCACTGCCGTTCGCTCATGATCTCGATCGGGGTCTTGCACCGCCAGCAGGTCCCCACCCGCTGCTCGAGGGGCTCCTGCCGCAGGAGGATCCCACGGTCCCGCATGTCCGAGAGGATCGCCTCCCTGCACTCACTGGACCGCATGTCCTGGTAGGGTCCTGCAACCGGGGTCATCCGGCCCTGCCGGTCGATGGCCTTCCGCAGATCGAGGCGGTGCTGTTTCCACCAGAACACGTCCTGTTTGTCACCAAACGTGCAGATCATAACGGCGCCCGACCCAAATTCCGGGTCCACCGCTTCGTCGAGGATCACGGGGACCTCGTGTCCGAAGATTGGCACTTTCAGGTGCCGGCCGGAGAGATCCCTGTACCGTTGATCCGTGGGATGGACGGCGACTGCCACGCATGCGGCAAGCAGCTCCGGGCGCGATGTCGCGATCTCCACGCCGTCAAAATCAAAGTAGTTCAGGAGGGTCTCCCTCGGTTCATAGGCAACCTCGGCAAACGCGATGGCCGTCTCGCACCGGGTGCAGAAATTCACCGGGTGCTCGCTCTGGTAGATATACCCGGACGCGAGCATCTTCAAAAAGGATGCCTGGGTCTTTTTGTAATATTCCGGGCGCATCGTAATGTATTCGTTGGACCAGTCAACCGAGAATCCCAGTCTCCTGAGGGTCAGGCGCATCCTCCCGATATTTGTCTGCGTCAGCTCCCTGCACATCTCCCTGAATTTCTCCCTCGGGACATCATTCTTCGTGATGCCATGGATCTCCTCCACCTTGACCTCGGTCGGCAGCCCGTGGCAGTCCCATCCCTGGGGGAACATTACGTTGTATCCCCTCATCCGTTTGAACCGCGCGATGAAATCGATATAACACCAGTTGAAGGCGTTTCCTATGTGGAACGTCCCGGTCGGGTACGGGGGGGGCGTATCGATCACAAACTGCGGAAGGGGAGACACCCGGTCAAAATAGTGATCTTCATCGCGCCAGATACCCTGCCACCGGGGCTCCACATCTGCGAAATCATAATTTTTCGGGAGATCCTTTGGAGGAGACATTCTTCTCCTATTTGTTCTGGCAAGAAATATAGTGTTCGAATCTCAGAAAAATCTCCCCGTTACAGCCTTTCGGGAGGCAGTTTTCTGTCACCAGAATCCGGGGCATTCCCTGGCCGGGGTCATCAAAAAAACTCTTCTGCATGAGGCACAAACCATACACGGGATGTCAGAACAGTTCGGGGACAGTCTGGCTGCACTCCTGGCTCTCTCCTTTGTGCTCATCGCACCCTATCTCCAGCCACCCTGGGTGCTGGCGGTCATGATCATACTGTTCTCTTCAACGCTCTTTTTGATCCGGAAAACCCGCTACCTTGCAATCGCCCTCATCCCGATTGCCATCCTGTACGGACTATCCCTCCTTCCTCTCCTCGTGTTCTGCTGCACCATCACCATCCTTGTCATGGGGGAACTGGCATTCCGCTGGGGGGGTGGAGAGCTCCCGTCCTATATCGCCTATATCCTTGCCGCGTTCACCGGCTGCATTCTCGTGATGATCTACCTGCAGCAGATCATCCCTCTCGTGGTCCTGTTCGGGGTCGTGGTCGCAGTCCTCCTGAAAGCCATTCTCCGCGGCCGGGAGGATGCCCTGATGATCGAAGCGCTGGGGATTGCGATGACCATGTACCTGATCGCCGAACTGAATTACCAGGCCGATATGATGCTGATCGTTGCAGCGGTCATCATCGCATTCGGGTTCGGGTTTTTCTCCTACCGGACCAAAACCGCGGATGTCAGCGGTCTCTTTTCAGGCGCTCTGATCGGGCTCATCCTGATCGTGTTTGCAGATATTCGGTGGTTCCTGGTCATGCTCGCTTTCTTTATTCTCGGGTCCGTGAGCACCCGCTACCATTACAACGACAAGGAGGAGATGGGGGTGGAACAGACGCACGGGGGTGCCCGGGGGTATCTGAATGTGTTTTCGAACGGCAGCGTTTCAGCGGCAGCGGCCATCCTCTGGGGGGTTACCGGCAATCCGCTCTGTGCAGCCCTGTTTGTCGGGAGCGTTGCAACCGCTGCAGCAGATACGATGGCAAGCGAGATCGGGGTCACCGGGGGGGAGCCGTACCTGATCACCACCTTCTCCCGGGTTCCGGCAGGGACAAACGGGGGGGTCACGGTTCTTGGAGAGACGGTTGCCTTTGCCGGGGCCTTCATCATCTCGGTCATCGCGTTTTTGCTCGGCGTCATTCCACTCCCCTTCATTGCAGCAGGAACCCTTGCCGGTTTTATCGGCACAAATCTCGACAGCCTTGTCGGTGCGGTGCTCGAAAACAAGGGAGTGTTTGGGAATGCCGGCACGAACCTTGTGGCGACCGCAGGGGGAGGGGTCTGTGGCCTCCTCCTGGCTATGCTCATTTAATACTTATACCAGCGGCCCTTGCTGTCATATTCGCCCTGCGGCTGATCGGGAACCGTGGGCTCTGGCACTCCTCCTGCATAGTCCCGATAAAAGCAGGCCTTGAATGCATACAGGAGGGAGAAGACGATTGCGATGCCGGCAAAGAAGATCACCGCGGTGATCACGATGCCGTCCCAGCCGAGCAGCGCATTGAACTGTCCGGGGGTAAACGACTGCATCTCTTCCGGGGTGAGGGTGGAGATCGGGACGAGCCGGTTGTACAGGGACACGGTCCAGGCAAGCAGGGTAGCCAGCCAGAGCGCTCCTCCCACCACGAGACAGGTCAGGTAAAAAACAACGCAGGAATGCGTGTTGCGGAGCACGAATTCCACGCTCCTCCTGATGGATTCAAACACGGTCTTCCCCTCAAGGATGGCAGCGGTGTCGTAAAAGATGGTGAAGAAGAGGATGGAGAACCCGCAGGTCAGCACCATGAATACCAGGGCCCCTCCTCCGATGCCAAGGGCAAGCAGGGGGAGCGCGAGGAGCGAGATGGTGAGGAATATGGCAAAAAGGACCACGAACGAGGGGAGGAGCACACGGAAATATCCTGCTGTGCCCCCCGCGACAAACGAACGAATGCCGGTATCGCCGGATTTCACCATGCCGAGCAGTCCTGCCATGAAAAACGGGACCAGGACAAGGAGTACGACGAGAAGGCGTTCTGCGATGAATATCCCGAGATAATACTGCAGGAGAAGAAAAGAGGCTGCAACACCACCGAGCGCAATGCCCGGGAGCCAGGCTGCCGGTGAACGGAGCAGGCCAAGTGCCGAACGGAGCGATGCACTCACCATGGTTACCGGGTCCTTGGCATGGCCACGATCTCCCTGACCTGGAGGTCAAAAAAAGAGGCGGTATGGGAGGGCCTGATCACGCATACCGTATCGGCACCGGAGTAAGTTCCTCCGCACGCAATGACCTCTTCGTTGACATCCACCGCACCCTGGTCGGCGGCGATCAGGACGCATTCGACGGCGACTTTGAGCCCGACGGCGATGATACGCCTCAGGGCTTCGGCTATCGCCTCGGTCCTCGATCCGCCTCCGACCTTTGCTGAACGGGACAACGATCGCTCGAGACCCGAGAGGGCATGGGTACCGGTGACGACCTGAACACCTTCCGCACGGAGCGCTGCTGCGGTTTCCTGCGAGAATTCCCAGACCCCGGGTTGGGAGAACCCGACCACGTGGGTGACCACAATGAGGGAGAGTCCGGTCCCCTTCAAAGCGGCAGCAAAGGTTCTGGCCGTCTCACCCGAAGTGCTTGCGACGACCACCTTTTTGATCGAGAGCGCCGCTGCTCTCTCTGCTGCAAACCGTGCACAGTCCGTAGTGTTCGCCGGGCCCGGAGCGTCAAAATAATACGTGTTTCGGGCGGTAAATGACATAATAACAGATTAATTAGGTAGTATCACTTAAAGGAAATTGCTATGATCACGCTTGCACTGGCGGGAAAGCCAAACTGCGGGAAATCCACGTTTTTCAGGGCTGCGACCCTCGCCCCTGCAGAGATCGCCAATTACCCGTTCACCACGATCGATGCCAATTTCGGGGTCGCTTTCACGCGGACACGCTGCCCCTGCAAAAGCCTGAATATTCCGTGCGGGAGCTGCCTTGACGGAGTCCGGTATGTCCCGGTCAATCTCGTGGATGTTGCCGGGCTTGTCCCTGACGCCCACAAGGGCAGGGGCCTTGGCAACCAGTTCCTCGACAACCTGAGGCAGGCGGACGCGATCCTCCATATCGTCGATGCCAGCGGTTCTGCTGACAGCGAGGGAAATCCTCTCGATATCGGAAGCCACGACCCAAAAAAGGATGTGCTCTTTCTCGACTATGAAATGACGATGTGGATCTATGGGATTCTCGACAAGCACTGGGCCAAGCTCCAGCGCCAGGCGCAGTCCAAGACAAGCCTGCTCCATAAAGGAATCTCAGAGGTGCTGACCGGACTTGGCATCACTCCTGAAGACGTGAGGGATGCCGAAGAGACGGCGGAAATCGATCTCACCCATGCGGATGCCGATGCCCTGATCAAATTTTGTAGGGAGATAGCGAGGATCAGCAAGCCGATGGTCCCTGTGGGGAATAAAGTTGACCAGGCGCCCCAATCTCTTGTTGATGCCCTGAAGAGTGACGGGTTCCTGTTTGCCTCGGCTGCCGGTGAGCTTGCCCTGAGAAATGCAGCCCAGGCAAAGATCGTCCGCTATCTTCCGGGCGATCCCACTTTTTCCCTCGTCAATGAACAGGCTCTCTCAGCCCCCCAGAAGGCAGGCCTTGCCAAAATCGCCGGGGTCATGCAGAAGTATGGGGGGACCGGGGTGCAGCAGGCGATCGATCATGCCATACGCCAGGTTCTCGGGCTGATCGTGGTCTTTCCCGTGGAAGACGAGCACAAGTTCTCCGACAGCAAAGGGCGGGTCCTGCCCGATGCCTTCCTGATGAAGAAGGGATCTACCCCGCGTGACCTCGCGTTCATGGTCCACACCGACATCGGCAAAGGGTTCCTGTATGCAGTGGATGCCAGGACCAAGATGCGGGTGAAGGATACCCACGAGCTCCAGGAGGGCGATGTGATCCGGATTGTCAGCACGGCAAAATGATCCCGGTGTCTGCGTCCACACCACGAATCCCACTTTTTTCGTCGATGCAGGGTATCATGCTACGAACATGGGTGGGAGCAAGCGCATGCCCCTGACCGGGAAACACATTCCTCGCGTCAGACATGGTTTTTTCCAGATTTATGGATAAATCTCCGTTTTTTGTGAGATAGTTTTATATACTCATATTCATTACCTCATTATTATATGGCTGGAGAGGTCTTTCAGGCCCAGGTTATCAAAAATTTCTTTGAAACTATCACTGGCACGGATCGGAACCTTTCACGCATCTACCTCTGCGTGATCAGCCTTGCAAAGCTTCGCATGGAGAACCCGGAGAAGATCTCGTTTCTCGTGGACCAGATCCGGAAAAGCAAACAGCAGCGCGAGCTGTCTGTGGACATCCTTGACTACATGTGCGATGCGGCGCTCCAGCTTGACATCCCCTCGGTCCAGACTGCCTTCGGTGCGAAGACCATTGGCGAGGTCATGCAGGACATCAACGGCATCAGCCTCGACACCCTCTGATCCGGAACTCCCCTTTTTTCCATATAACCGTATTTCCAAGGGACTGTGCAATTGCCTTATGGCATTTCAGCCCGGTTGAAAAGCATTCAGACCGGTTGAAAAGGAATCAGCCCTGATAAAAAGGAATGAGGGCAGCCTGTCCTTTCCCTGCGCCCGAAAAAAAAGGATCCAATCCGGGATTAGAGACCCAGGGGTTCCTTGTAGGGATTCAGCGTCTGCAGGATAAAATTCTGGTGTTCGTCAAGCATCTGGCTGTCATCCGGGGAGAACTGGTAGGCAACGGCATAACAGAGCAGGATCGCATTGTCAAGGGTGAAGTCCTCGATATTATCGATCAACCCGGGAGGAAGATCTACGGCAAGGTAGGGGGCCTCGTCCGGGCTGAACGTCAGGGGAGAGTATTCCCTGACTTCAAACTCGTCCAGGTTTGTTGCACGGTCGCGTATGATAAAGAGGGCTTTTTTCAGTGCGGCGATGGGGGGCCCTCCCTCCAGCCGTGAGACGGCATCATCGGCACTGGTGATAGTATTGGGATACAGGCCGAACTTGAAGGAGAGCACGGCAGCAGCTATATCGTGGGCAATCTTCCGATCGATGCCACGGTACAGGGGTGCAATGCGGTCCATATAGTCATACAGGTACTTTTCCATCTGGTTCCTCTCCCTCTCTTATACCCATTGGAGAGAATCCCATAAATTAGTTTCAATGCATCTCCTCTCTTTCTCCATATGGTTAAAACCGATCGGGTAAAACACACTCATATGAAGGTGTGTATCATGTGCGGGGGGGAAGGCACCCGGCTCCGCCCCCTCACGTTTGATCGGCCAAAACCCTGTATCCCGATAGTCAACCGCCCCTCGATCGAGCATCTCGTCTCCCATCTCTCCAACCTCGGTTTTTCCGAGATCATCATCACGCTCGGCTACATGGGCAGCCTGATCGAAGCGGCGCTCGGGGACGGCTCGCTATTCGGGGTCGATATCACATACGTGCATGAGTCGACGAAGCTGGGAACGGCAGGAAGCGTAAAAAACGCCCAGGAATACCTTGACGGGCAGGATTTTCTCGTGGTGGGCGGGGACCACGTCACCGATATCAACCTCCTCGAATTTTACCGGGTGCACATGAAGGAGCGGCCGATGGTGTCGATCGGCCTCATAGGTATAGATGAGCCGTCAGAGTACGGTATCGCCGAGATAGATGTCAACTACCGGATACAGCGGTTCCGGGAAAAGCCGGGGCCCGGGGAGATCTTTTCAAATCTCGCCAGTACCGGGATATATGTCTGCAGGCCCGACATTTTCTCGTGGATTCCCCCCGGGGCGAAATTCGATTTCGCCCGCGACCTGTTTCCGCTCCTGATGGGGAATGGTTATGAGCTGAAGGGGTGGCTCGCCCGTGGCCACTGGACCGATGTCGGGAGCCCGGCATCCCTCCGCCAGGCCGAGCGGTGGAAACTCGATGATATTCCCTATACCAGTATCAGCGGGGGTATCTCGATCTCGGGAGGGCATATCCTTGGCCCCGTGGTGATCGGCGACTCGGTCTCTATTGGTAAAAACTGCCATATGATAGGTCCGGCATCGATCGGGGCTGGGACAACGTTTGGCGATGAAGTCCTTATCGGACCGTATACCAGCATCGGGGAGCACTGCACGGTCAAGCCTGGAGCAAAGATCTTCTCTTCATCGGTGTTCAACCATGTGGTCATCGGGAAAAACAGCACGGTCAGCGGGAGTATCATCGACAACGATACGGTTATTGGCGACCACTGCAGCCTCGAGCATGATACCGTGATCGGGCCGAGAGTGGTTATCGGGAACAGGGCGGTCATCCACTCAAAGACCCGGTTGTGGCCCGAGGTGGTGGTACCCGATGACACCATCGTAAAAGAGCACCTTCTGAATGAGAAATACGATGGCAGATGCGAGGGGTCCTGAAAGGGGTGCGGGGAGACGGGGGGCCCAGAACCTGTGATGCCGTGGGCAAAGCCAACATCGTCCCTGCTGTTCCGTGCGTGAAGACGGGCTCCCAAAACATTGGTGGCGCCTGAAAAAAGCGCCCCTTCAAACCCGGCCCTTATGCTCTCCGCACCAGCCGGTGCGTGATGGCGACCAGAGGATGGCGGGCATAGTCAAGGACCTGGATATCATCGATATTTTTCAGGTTCATCGCTTTTGCGGTCCGCTCCATGCCAAGTTCGAGATCCTCGTTCACTTCGATGACATAGGAATCAAGGGATTTTATTCCGAGTTTTTTTGCCGCAATAGCACGATGGTGCCCGTCAACAAGGATCAGTTTTCCCGGCCGGCGGATCACAATCAGGGGTTCGGCAAGCCCCTTCCGTATCTCGTACATCCTCCCCTCCAGTTCATCTTCGTATATCTTTGACTGGGTCGGGATGAGCTGATCGATAGGGACAACCTCCCGCTTCAGCTCGGGATTGATGCCGTGCAGCTTGTTCAGGGTGGTGATGAAATTGAATACTTTTTCAGGGGAGACATGCTCGATCTGGGATCGTATCACGTCGGTATTCGAGATGATCCCGAGGAGCCGGTTGTTCTGGTCGACGACCGGGAGCTTCTGGATCCCTGACCTGAAGATGACCCGGGCTGCATCATTGATGCTCATATCCGGGTCTGCGACGATCAGGTGCTGGGACATCACCTTTTCAACCGGGGTCGCGGGCGGGACGAAGAGCAGGTCCCGTGCAGAGATATACCCGGCCACTTCCCTGTCATTGATAACAGGAAACCCGTCATGCCCGGTCTTCTGGATCTTCTCCATGACCTCGCGGACCGAGGCATGCACGTCGATAGTAACGACGTCATAGGTCATGTAGTCCCGGACCTTTTTCTTGTCCATCGCTTGGTACATTCCGGTTCAGATCACTTCAAAGCATCGGAAAAAAAGAGGAATGTGCTGTTTTTTTACTCCACCGCGATCGGGGACCCATGTTTTGCCGGGCTCTTTTTCATCCGGATCTCAAGCACACCGTTGGTGAAGGTTGCCGATGCACCTTCCTCGGTGACTTCCTGCGGGAGCGGGACGGTCCGGTTCATGGTGCCGGTTATCCGTTCCCGCATGAAGTACCCTTCCGTGTTCTCCTCTTTTTCGGCAGCCCGATCAGCCCGGATCTCGAGGACTCGCGGGTTTACAAGGGAGACTGAGACGTCTTTTTTCTCCGAACCGGGAAGGTCGGCCACTACGATGATCTCATCGTCATGGTCCCGAATGTCGACACGGAACTCACCCCGCAATGCCGGCATCATCCGGTCGCTGATCCCTCCGGGAGGGAGGAGCCGGCCGGAGGGGCCAAAGAACCTGTTCTCCATCTCGCTCATCATCTCGTCAAAGTCACGCCAGGTCCATCCGAATGGATCTCTCCTATTGTACATTGCTCAGGAACCTCCTACCCACCCATAACAGGGCGAACTACCTTTAGGTTAATGGTAATAGTATATAATATTTGTTCTCTTTGCAGCAAAAAGAATGGAATGTTTATCTCCCCAAAAATCCACCTGAAATGAATGAAACCAGATAAAAAAGGGAAGCCTTCTCAAAAGAAGAGTGAATCGACTCGCTCGTGGACGAAGATCCTTATTATACTCGGTTGTATCGTATTTGCCGTGGCGATGATAGGGAGCATAGTGACACCGAGCACGCTCGAGTCTTTTTTTAAAAAGCCTGCACAGACCGGGGATACCGCGGTTGTCGATATCACCCTGAGGGACGCATTGGGGCGTCCGGTATTTACCACAAACGAACATGTCTACAGCCAGGCAGTTGAGAAAAACCAGGCCATCTGGAAGGCCAATTATCTCACCTTGACCGTCAATGAAACGACCGATACCCTGGTCCTGCCGATCCCTTCCAGCATTGCAGGTCTTGAAAATGAGTATTATGCCCTGCTCGGGCCTGAAATGAACCAGGTAGCGGAAAACCTGGTCGGGATGAAGGAGAAGAGCACAAAGCAGGTCAAATTCGTTGACATTCCCCAGTTCCGGAACGTGACCTACAAAGATGACTTTGAGAGCATGGGGGGAAATTTTTCCGGAGTGATCGATAATCAGCAGATGGTTTTGGGATTCACCATGCCCTCGATGATCGCTGATCAGGACAACAGCACTCCCCAGTATGCGCTTCGAACGGTACTGCTGAGCAACAAAACAAGCGATTACGTCACCATCGATTATGGATATAAAACCGCGGATATCAACCTGCTGCAGTTGACCAGCAGCACCTGAAGACGGGCAGCATCTTTATCGTCACCCCAACCCCCTTTTTTACTGTATGCTTCAGGTGATAGCGTTCTTCCAGGACGGCTGCATGGCCTGCCAGGATCAGGAACCGGTAAACCGGGAGGTCGAGGCATCACTCGGGATTCACTTCGATCGGATCAACCCTCTGAAAGAGAGAAAGTATATCGAAGAATACCAGCTCCAGGTGACGCCGACCATCCTCATCATAAAAGAGGGCAAGGTGGCTCGGCGGTTCGAAGGCGTTGTGAACCGTGAACAGCTCGAGGACGCAATAAAGAAATGCCTATAACGGGTAGCCGTATACCCTTTTTATCTTCCGTGCAATCCCTTTCTGCCCTTCGTGACGGAGTGCTGCACCGTCCCGCATCTTCATGTGGGCGATCCGGAACCGGCGGTTCCCGACCCGGTACACCTCTCCCACCACGAAAGGTTCTTCCCCGCTGACCCTGATTACGAGCGGGACGGTCGCTCTCCCGTCATGCACCGAGACCCGGACCAGCACCTCCTCGATCTTCCGGCTCCAGAGTGCCGTGATGTCCTTTGCCCGGGCTTTTCGTACCCGCAGCTGGCCGCGTTCGATTGCCGTGATCTCGACGCCGATATACTCCTCCCCGCAGGCAGCGACATGGTGATCGCCGACCTGGCAGGGCTCAGCGGGAAACAGCTCGATTCTGCAGATCCTTGATATGTCCTCTTCCGACACGATGGTCTTTACCAGAAGCGGAGGCTGCTCTTTTTCCCGGGGTATCTGGTGGACCGAACCGCATACCGTGCACTGGACGCGGGTCTGGCGGGACTGTGCCAGGACCGTATGCTCCTCTATCCGCCTGCAATCAGGACAATACACTCTCAGTTCCATCATCAACAGCCGGTGTACGTGTGCCACCTGCTCTCATATTAGCATTGGGGAAGCCAGGTACCATGGGGGAAACCGGGTACCAGGGGGGATGCCGGGTACCATTATCAGTGAGCATGTTCCATTCAGGATAATCACGCCAGGGGTCATGCATGAAGAGAACAGAGACGATACGGTGCCATGGTCATCCGAACGTACTCTCGGGTCACCCCACCACGTTTGAGATCACAAAGGAAGAGCACCTCACCTTCAAAGGAGACTGTATCATTGGAGTCGGCGCAGACAAAGGTGCAGCCGATCTCTCCCCGGCATTCAAGGCCGCCCTCTCCCGTGACGATGCCGTCCTTTGCACAAGGCTCACCTGCGGGGATATCTCGGTTGTCGTGACGTCATCCGGTTCTGCAGGTCTTGTTCTCGACCATCCTGCCGATATGGTCTGGCGGAGGAGCAGGTACGTGTGCGGCAGGACGGTTGGGATTGGGACCGACCGGACGGCAGGAACGCTCCCAAGGGAGCTCGTAGACTGCCTCAGGTCCGGCCGGGAACTCATGGTAGAGATGACGGTGACAAACGGGGATGCGGGCACGGAACGGCAGGGACCCGCAAGCCCTTAATCCCTGCCTAGCATCGTCACTTTCAGCTCGGCTGAAGCGAGGAGATCCTCGCACTCCCGTATGATGACCGCGCCACGTTCGTACAGCGCGATGCTCTCGTCAAGGCCTGTCTCATTATCTTCTATCTTCTTTATGATCTCTTTCAGTTCATTTACCAGTTCTTCATAGGTCTTTGTCATGCGTCACCCTCCGGACCTGCAGGTCGAGCCTCCCCCCGTTCATCCTGGCTTGCACACAGTCTCCTCCGGTTATTCCCGCCACGCTTTTTGCGACTCTGCCGTCTTTTTCGATGATCGCATAGCCGCGCTCAAGGACCCGCATGGGGCTTCTCCCCTCCATCTTCTCTTCGATCCCTTTCAGGATCAGCCGCTGCATCCCAATCTTTGCAGAGAGCGCCCGGGCGAGCCGCTCGGCCATGACTGCGGAATCCTGCTGCCGTTCGGCAATACGGCGCCCCATCCTGCCCGGGGAGAGCCGTGACCTGAGGTCACCTACCTCGCGGGATGCCCGGTCCATTTTCCCGATCAGGTCGGCGCCCAGTTTCTTTCCATACTCAGCAAGCATCTCGAGGAGTATCACCCTGTCCTGGACAACGAGCTCGGCCGCGGCTGATGGGGTCGGCGCCCGCATATCGGCCGCAAAATCTGCCAGGGTGACATCGACCTCGTGCCCGACCGCGCTCACGACAGGGGTCCTGCACCGGGATATGGCGCGGACGACCTCCGGATGGTTGAACGGGAACAGGTCCTCGAAACTCCCTCCTCCTCTCCCGATAATGATGACATCTGCACACCCGTCGACCCGTGCAAGGGCGGCAGCGATCTCGCTATGGGCTGATTCACCCTGGACCGCGGTAGGTGAGACGACGATCTCGACAGGATAGCGCCGGGAAATGACGGTAAGGATGTCCTGCAGCACCGCACCGGTCTCCGAGGTCACCACCCCGATTTTCTGGGGGAAGCGGGGGAGGGGCCTCTTCCGCTCCTCTGAAAAAAGACCTTCCGCCGCAAGTTCGGCCTTCCAGCGCTCGACAAGGAGGTGTTTTTCCCCTTCACCGGTCCGCCTGAGGTCCCGCACGATGAACTGGTATTTTCCCTGCGGTGCATAGTGGGTGATCGACCCGAATGCGATGACGTCCATCCCGTCACGGAACTCTCCCCCGATCCTCCTGGCATCGGTCCGCCACATGACGCAATGGAGCACTGCCCCGCTGTTTTGCGACCGTTCGCTGAGGGAAAAGTACCGGTGGCCTGATACATGGGGCCTGAAATTGGTCACTTCTCCCCGGACCCAGATATCCTGCAGGCGGGCATCATCGAGAATAGACGAGACCACCGATGCGATCTCAGAAATGGAGAGGATACCAGTGCCATGCTCCTCCCGTTCAACGATGGTCCCTTTCTCGCTGTATGCCATCAACAACTATTATGGCACCGGCGGAATATGAATTAGGATCATGGTACGCCTTGCCGTCTCGAGCATGTTCTTCCATGAGTATGCGCTCGATGAGATCTTTGACTTCGTTGGCGAGGCGGGCCTTGACACGATGGAGTTCTGGATCGAGACCCCCTGGTTCTGGCTTCGCGGGCAGCCGGTCCAACTGCTCCAGGACTGCCTCTCGGGCCGGCCGGCAATGGCACCGCTGACGGTGCATGCCCCTATCCTTGACCTGAACCCCTGTTCTATCAACCCGAAGGTTGCGGAAGTCTCGGTAGAATACACCCTTGCTGCAGTGGAACTGGCCGATCGGATCGGCGCCGGGGTGGTGACCGTGCATCCTGGAAGGAGGACCGCAAAACGGGTCCCGAGCGCAACAGATTTTGCAAGATTTGACCATTACCTGGCACTCCTCTCTGATGCAGCCAGGAGAAGCCGGGTGCACGTGGCGATAGAGAACATGGAGAAGAAGGTGAACTCGCTCCTCTGCACCCCGGAAGCAGTCAGGGAACTGCTTGACCGCGAACCATGGCTCTCCTTCACTCTCGACACCTCGCATGCCATGGGGGTGTCCCTGGGGGAGGTTGCAGCATATATCCATCTCTGTGGAGACCGGATGAAAAATGTCCATCTCGGGAGGTCCAACGGGGGCACGATGCATCTTTCGGTCGACAACGATCCCGGGATTGCCACGATACTTCGCTGGCTCTCAGAGGCAGGGTACACGGGGGTCATCACATTCGAGATCGAGGACCGCACCTTCGACCACGATCTCTCCAGCGAGGAGAAGATCCTCTTTCTTGCACAACAGGCTGCCTTCGTGCGGGAATTTCTCGGATAAACGCTGGTTTTATAAAAAGGGAATACTATTATTGTAATAGTTTTGGCATCTATGAACCATAGAGCATCAATGGCCGCAATGGCGGCGTGGCCTCAATGATAGAGTATCTTCTGCCGGTTCTGCTCTTCATCATCTGTCTTGGGCTCTCGGCATTTTTCTCAAGCTCAGAAATTGCCCTCGTCTCCCTGACCCGTGCAAAGGTCAGGACGCTGTTGAACGATCGCAAAAAGGGGGCAAAATCCCTCTCAACCCTCAAAGAGACGCCCAACCGTTTCCTGATCTCCATCCTTGTCGGGAACAATATTGTCAATGTCGCAGCAGCGTCCATTGCGACAGCCGTCACGATCAGCATCTTTGGGGACTTCGGGGTCGGTATCGCAACCTTCGTGGTGGTGATCCTCCTGCTGGTCTTCGGAGAGATCGGCCCGAAAATGTATGCAGCAAAGCACAGCGATGAACTCGCCCTTTCATTTGCCACCCCCATCCTGTACCTCACGCGCATCCTAACCCCTCTGATCTGGGGTATCGAGAAGATCACCGGGAAATTCGGCGCACCTCCCTCTCTTGGCGAACCGAGCGTCACTGAAGAGGAGATCAAGGAGTGGATCGAGGTGGGAAAAGAGGAGGGGACGATCGAGCAGGAAGAACGGGAGATGCTCTACTCAGTGCTGGAGTTCGGGGATACCAATGCCCGCGAGATCATGACCCCCCGGGTCGACGTCTCGCTGATCGAAGATACCCTGACCCTCGACCAGGCAATCGGGGTTTTTAACGAGACCGGTTTTTCCCGTCTCCCTGTGTACCATGACTCGGTCGACAATATCATCGGGGTCCTGAACATCAAGGATGTCTTTTCGGCTGCGTTCTCCATGAAAAAGGGGATCCCCATACGGGAGCTGATGTATGACCCGTATTTCGTCCCCGAAACAAAAAAGATCGACGACCTGCTGAAGGAGCTGCAGCTCCGCAAGCTGCAGATCGCGATAGTCCTTGACGAGTACGGCAGCTTCATCGGGATACTCACCGTCGAGGATATACTCGAGGAACTTGTCGGGGACATCCTTGATGAATTCGACCGGGAGGAGCCGGAGATACAGAAAACAGGCGAGGGGATCTTCCTCGTGGATGCAAAGCTCTGGGTGGAAGACCTGAATGATGAGCTCGACATCAGCCTGCCAGTCCATGAATCATACGAGACCATCGGCGGGCTTTTAATCGAGCGGCTCGGCCACATTCCCCATCCCGGGGAGACCGTGCATATTGCTGAAAGCCACGTCACCCTGGTGGTCATGCAGATGCTCTCCAGAAGGATAGTCAAGGTGAAGCTGATCCTCAATTCCCCTCAAAAGAAGGATTCCGGGGAGGCGTGATGCAGGGGAAACGCATTGCAGTGCTTGCATCGGGCCGGGGATCCAATTTCCAGGCAATCATCGATGCCATCAACAGCCGGGAGATACCTGCCACATGCTGCGGGCTCATCACCGACAACCCGGATGCGTATGCAATAGAGCGGGCAAAACAGGCAGGAATACCGGTCTTTGTCGTGGAATATGGGGCATATACGGCAAAAGAGGCATATGAACGGGCACTGTGCAGGGCGATGACGGATCTTTCTGCAGATCTCTATGTGCTGGCCGGGTACATGCGCATCCTTGGACACGGCATCGTGAAGACTTTTCACGGGCGGCTCATGAATATCCACCCCGCCCTCCTCCCTGCATTTCCCGGGCTCCATGCCCAGCGGCAGGCGCTCGCATACGGAGTCAGGGTTTCCGGCTGCACGGTGCATTTTGTCGACGAGGGAATGGATTCCGGCCCGGTGATCGTCCAGGCATGTGTCCGCGTGGAAGAGGATGATGATGAAGATTCGCTCGCTGCGCGCATTCTTGCACTCGAGCACCGCTGTCTCCCCCGGGCAATCCGCCTCTTCTGCGAGGGCCGGCTCATGATTGAAGGGAGACGGGTCCGGATCCTTTCGGCTGGCACTCCCGCCCGGGGACGCTGAACAGATCTCTCCCGGACTGCACAACTCGAGCTCCTTCCTGCACTGCGGATCACCATGATAACCTCTTGCAGCAACAGGTACAGGAATCACACGATCAGGAACAGGAATGAGGATATCCTTATGCGCACCCCGCCCCCCCGTTCAAAGAAGATAGCAAATGAGAGGATCTCGGTCCTCTTCTGCCGGGCGGCGGAGTTCTTCCCATTCGATCCCGATACGAGCGACCGGTGCGTGGCGCTGGCACGGAAGATCTCGATGCGCCACCGGGTGCGGATCGACCGGCCCCAGAAAAGGCAGTTCTGCCGGCACTGCTACCGGTTTCTCGTGCCGGGAGAGAATGTGAGGATTAGGATTACACGGGGAAAGGTTGTCATGACCTGCCTCTCGTGCGGGCGACAGATGCGGATTATGGTGAAGAAGAGGCATGAAAGGAGAGAAGAATAACTACCTGATGCAGGATCTCCGTCCGACTGTCTGGATCGGCAAGCAGGGGTGCGGCGAGACCATCATCCAGGAGATCCGTGACCAGCTGAAGAAGCGGACCGCAGTCAAGATAAAATGGCTCCAGAATACGGATGTTGACCCCGAAGAAGTTGCGGCACGGGCCGGGGCGCTCCTCCTGGATGTACGGGGCAGGACCATGGTGCTCGCCCGGCGCCAGAAAAAATAAAGAGGCCTCCTTTTTCGTCCTGCGGCGTAATCCTGCTAGAAATATATAAAAGTATTATGAACCAATATGTAAAGACTGTTAAATCAATTCGGTGACAGTGAGGTTATCAGAGGATGACAACGGTATACGATATCCCGGCCGATCGCTACATTCGCTCTCTCGCAGAGGAACTGAAGAAGAAGCCGGAGATCACTCCCCCTGAGTGGTCGCTTTTTGCCAAGACCGGGGTACACAAGGAGATGCCTCCGGAAGACCCCGAATGGTGGTTTGTACGAGTCGCATCCATCATGCGCCGGGTCTACATCGACGGACCAATCGGCGTCGAGAGGATGAGAACGTTTTACGGCGGCGGCAAGAACCGCGGTTCCCGGCCGACCAGGTTCCGCAAGGGAAGCGGTTCTATCCTCCGGAAATCGCTCCAGCAGCTCGAATCTGCAGGGCTCATCGTCCATGACAAGACCGGCCGGAGGGTCTCACCCAAGGGAATGTCCTTCATGGACAACCTTGCGCAGAGCATGCTGAAACAGGCAGAAACAACTGCCTGAAACCCCGGGAGGCACCATGGGAGACGACGAGCTGGCTGAAATCCGGAGAAGGAGAATGAACCAGATGCAGCAGCAGGCAGGAGAGCAGCAGGAGGAGATGGAGCGGCAGAAACAGGCGGAGGCCCAGCTGCACATGGTGCTCCTGCAGATCCTCGAACCTGCAGCACGGGAGCGGCTCAATGCCATCAGGCTGACCCGCCCGGATTTTGCGCGAGCTGTCGAGCAGCAGCTGGTGCTCCTTGCCCAGAGCGGGCGTCTCAAACAGAAGATCACGGATGAGCAGTTGAAAGGCCTGCTCCAGCAGCTCCAACCGGCCAAAAAGGAATTCACCATCCGAAGGAAAGGATGAAGGCGGGGGTGCTCTTCTCTGGCGGGAAGGACAGCGCCCTTGCAGCGCTTCTCCTCTCCCGTGATTACGAGGTCGAGCTGAACACCTTCGTCTTCTCCTCCGGGGACGAGACCGGCGGGGTCGAGAATGCGGCCCGGGCAGCAGGTCTCCCGTGGAAGCGGAGGATCTTCGGGGAGGGCTTCCTGGAAGAGGTCATTGCAATGATCATCGCATGCGGGTACCCGAATGATGCGCTCCAGCAGGTCCATCGACAAGCGATCGAGGTGCTATCCCACGAGTATCAGGTTGTGGCAGATGGCACACGCATGGATGACCGCATTCCAAAGCTCTCGCGGGACGAGGTGAAGCGTTTCCAGAACGTGACCGGGTGCTCCTACCTGCGACCGCTCCTCGGCTATGGGAAAAAAGAGGTGGAACGGCTTGCAAAACGGCACTTCATCATGGAGAACGGGCAGACCGGCCAGATACAAAACGGTGACTATGAACGCTGGATACGGGATGGCATTGCAACACGGGGCCTGGATCCCCTGGCATTCTTTCCCCCGGACCATGAGCAGTCACTGGTTCTGTCCCGGTTACAAACAGGAGAAGAGGTGAAAAGAGTATGAGTAGATCCACAAAAGGTTTCAAGATACGACTCGCAAAGGCGTGTGAACAGAACAGGCGGGTTCCGCAATGGGTGATGCTCCGTACAAAGCGTGCAGTGGTCGCCCACCCGCGCAGGCGCAACTGGAGACGGAGCGCCCTGAAGGTGTAACGAAAATGGCAGAAAAGACGCAGGAACAGATATACATCATCCCCCTTCGCGATGCACGTCGTGCCCCGCGGTGGAAGAAGAGCCACACGGCGATGAAGGATATACGGAAATACCTCGAAAAGCACCTGAAGAGCACCGACGTAAAGCTTGACAGGAGCATCAACGAGAAGATCTGGGGCCGGGGAGCAGAGCACCCGCCATCCCGGGTGCGTGTCCGCGCCATGAAGTTTGACGACGGGCAGGTCCAGGCAGAACTTGCCGAGGAATGATATGGAAAAAACGATCTCGCTGAGCGGTGATTCAAATATCGGCGTATTTGCCAGGGTTTTTGATGACATCGCCGTGGTCCCTCCCGCTTCACCTGAAGAGTTCCGGGAAGCACTCTCCGGAATCTTTTCCGTGGAGATAGTGGAGACCCCGCTCCAGGGGAGCGGGATCATCGGGGCTCTTCTTGCAGGAAACCGGCACGGGTTCGTGGTGAGCGGTTTTGCGGACAAGAGCGAGATCGCGACGCTTGCTGAATACCGGGAACTCTGCCTGCTTGAGCATACCATGAATGCGGCCGGCAATATCATCCTTGCCAATGATTCACTCGCCCTGGTCCACCCTGATATGCCCGACCAGATGGCAGCGGATATTGGAGAAATTTTAAAGACTCCCGTCCACCGGATCACCTTTGCTGGGATAAAGACCGTCGGTATGGCGGCGGTTGCCTCCAACCGGGGGTTCATGGTGCATCCCCGCACGTCGAGAAACGAACTGGCCCTCCTTGAGAGCCTGACGGACCTCCCGATCGGGACCGGGTCGGTGAACATGGGGAGCGGCCTTGTCGGGACCGGGCTCCTCGCGAACTCGCGGGGATATGTCGCCGGGCTTGAAACAACAGGGTTCGAACTGGGAAGAATTGAAGATATATTTGGATTTCTGGAGAGATGACTGATGCAAAACATGAAATTTGAAGTGAAGGGCACCTTCATGATAGGGGATGCATGGCACCCCTACTGCAAGGTGATCGACGCACCCAACGCGGCACAGGCAAGAGAGCGCACCTTCGCGGTATTCGGGAGCAAGCACAACCTGAAAAGAAGGTATATCACCGTCAATACCATTGATCCTGTGAATGGTGAATAACGTGGACCGCGTGGACCCGCGGGAGATCCAGTCGCTTCAACTGTATCTGAATGAATACCGGCAGCAGGCCGAGATCTTTACGCAGCAGCTCTCGCTTCTTGAGGAGGGCAGGATGGAGGCGATTGCCGCCATAGAGGCACTGGAAGGTGCAGCAGCAGCCCCCGACAGTGTCGTCCTCCTCCAGATCGGGGGCGGGGTGAGCGTCCGTGCCCGTATCCTTGACCCGGACCGTGTCCTCCTGAACATCGGGTCGGACGTGATCGTTGAGCGATCGAATACGGCTGCACGGGATTACCTGAAAGACCGCATCACCGAGATGGAGGCCTCGGCAAAAAAGGTCACCGAGACGCTCGACCGGCTCCGGGGGCAGATGAACGAAATTGCCCGCAGGATAGAGCTTGGCTACCAGCAGGCACAGATGGCGCAGATGCAGCCGGTGCCTGGTCCGATGCAAGGGGACGAGTAACCGGGGAGAACAGTCGGTATGTTCGAAGGGCTCCGTGCACGGCTCCATAAGGTCCAGGACGGGCTTTCCGAGAGTATCGAATCTGCATCCGGAAACGAAGGGACTCCTGTTGCGGCGCCGGCTCCGGAAAAAGAGAAGGACGTCACCTTACTGGGAAAAGTAAAAGTCCTCATCACCGAACGTGAACTTTTAATAGACGAAAAGGACATCAAGGAGCCGCTCTTTGAGCTCGAGATGGTCCTTCTCGAAAACGATGTCGCCCTTCCTGTCACCGAAGAGATCATCAGCCATATCAGGAAGGACCTCGCGGGAAGCCGGAGGAAAATCGGCGAGCCTGTCGATAACATCGTCGCCACAGCCCTCCGGAATGCCCTCCTCGATGTGCTCGGGCAGGGGTTCGACCTGGTCGCGTACATCAAATCCCACGATAAGCCGGTCAAGATCCTCTTTACCGGCGTCAACGGCACCGGGAAGACCACCACGGTTGCCAAGGTGGGTTCCTTTCTGAAGAAGAACGGCTTTTCCGTGGTCATCGGAGCGGGAGATACCTTTCGTGCCGGCGCCCTTGAACAGATCGATGTCCATGCACAGCGCCTCGGCATAAAAATCATTCAGCACCAGGCCGGGGGCGACCCCTCAGCGGTCCTCTATGATGCGGTCCAGTATGCAGAGGCTCACCAGGTCGATGCCGTTCTTGCCGATACCGCAGGGAGATTCCATAACCGGGTGAACCTCATGAACCAGCTCGACAAGATACGACGGGTCATGAAACCTGACCTGATCGTGTACGTGGATGAAGCGGTTGCAGGAAACGATGCCGTGGTGCGGGCGCACGAGTTTGAAAAAGCGGTCGGTGCAGACGCCGTGGTCCTCACCAAGGCAGACATGGACCAGAAAGGCGGTGCCGCAATATCGATTGCCCATACCATTGGAAAACCCCTGATGTTTCTTGGCACCGGGCAGGGATATGACGACCTGACGCCCTTTACTCCCGATCTGGTGGTAGGGGAGCTTCTTTCAGGGGATGCCTGATGATCGATCGGCTTGGGACGTCACTCAAGGATGCACTGAAGAAACTGGCAGGAAAGACCGTTGTCGATCGGGCAGCGGTGGAGGAGCTGGTAAAAGCCCTCCAGCGGGCCCTCCTCCAGGCCGATGTCAACGTCAAGCTCGTGATGCAGCTCTCGCAGGCCATCAAGACACGGTCACTTGAGGAAGGGCCGCCAAAGGGGATGTCTGTACGGGAGCATGTCCTGCGGATCGTCTACCAGGAACTGGTCAGGCTTGTCGGAGCTTCGGGAGAGGTGAAGCTCCAGCCGCAGCGGATCCTGATGGCCGGGCTCCAGGGGAGCGGAAAGACCACCACCACGGCAAAGCTGGCACGGTATTTCCAGAGGAAGGGGCTGAAGACTGCCGTCATCTGTGCGGATACGTTCAGGCCGGGCGCCTATGACCAGCTCAGCACCTTATGTGCGAAGATAAACATCCTGTGTTTCGGTGACCCGAACACACAGGATGCCCGGATCATCGTGAAAGAAGGCCTGAAAACGCTCGGGAATGCCGAGATCGTCATCATCGATACCCAGGGCAGGCACGCGCTCGAAGAGGATCTCATCCAGGAGATCATCGACCTGAACGTGCTCACAGAAGCGACCCACCGGTGGCTCGTGATCGATGCCGCTCTCGGGCAGCAGGCACGGGACCAGGCGAAACGGTTCCACGACGCCATCAAAATCGACGGGGTCATCATCACCAAGATGGATGGTACCGCAAAGGGAGGTGGAGCCCTCTCGGCGGTGACCGAGACCCAGTCCGGCATCGTCTTTATCGGGAGCGGCGAGACGATCGAGGACCTGGAGCGGTTCGATCCCGACAGCTTCATATCCCGGCTGCTGGGCATGGGCGATCTGAAAGCCCTCGTCGAACGGGCGCAGGAGACGGTCACCGCGGGTGAAGTCGATGTCAATGCCATGATGCGGGGCAAGTTCACGCTCCGGGATATGTACAACCAGCTGGAGGCCCTGAACAAGATGGGGCCGCTCAAGCAGATCATGAGCATGATCCCCCTCGGCAACCTCGAGGTTCCCGGGGATGTCTACGATGTCACCAGCGCCAAGATGGCCCGGTACCGGTTCATCATGGACTCCATGACCCCGACCGAGCTCGATGACCCCTCGGTCCTCTCCAGTTCCCGGGTACAGCGAATTGCCACCGGTTCGGGTTCCTCTCCCGAGGAGGTCCGCGAGCTGATCAAGTATTACAAGAACATGAAGCGGGCTCTCAAGGGTGTGCGGGGAGCCGGCGGAAAGTTCAACATGCAGCGGATGATGAAGCGTTTCGGCGGGATGTAGCCGGATGATACGGTTTGCCGTGATCGGTCACCTGGCGCATACCGCAGGCGGCTTCTCCCTGAATGATATGCCCGGGGGAGCAGGGAGGATGGATATCCTCTGCCGGTGCGTGAATACCTCGCTTTTTTTGTCGCACGGCATGCGGCGTGACGTCGAAGTCTACCTGGTACTCCTGGGGCCTCCGAATCCGCCAAAAACAGTCCTCTTCTCGGGAGAGAGAGTCCGGTACCTCAGCCCGGATGAGCGGAGTGCAGGGTCGCTGATCAAAAAGGCGCTCGACCTTCCTGCCGGGGACGAGTTCAGGGAGTCCACCCCGGGGGTATACGTCCGGAACGGGGGGCTTTCCGACCTGGTCTCGCTGTACCCGTTCGTGCTTCTCGACGATTCAGGGGCCGATGTGCGGAACGCTGGCGACCTCCCCGAAAACTACCTCCTGAGTGACCACCTCAACCTGACGGAAGAGGAGACCCTGCAGACCGGTGCGATGCCGGCCTATTCGGTCGGTCCGAGAGCGCTGCATGCCGATCATACCATCACCGTGCTCCTGAACGAACTGGACAGGAGGGCGTGAAGGAATGGATCTTCTGGAGATGACCGGCAAGATCCTGGCCTATGGTGAGATCTGCGACCATTGCCTTGGCAGGATGGTGGGGAAACGCTCGTTCGGACTCTCCAATGACCAGAGGGGACATGCCCTCCGGGTGAGCCATGCGCTTGCCGAGAACGTGCCGTTCCGCCCGCACGAGGGGACCTGCTGGATCTGCCAAGATCTCTTCTCCCGGGTCGGTGACTGGGCAGGGAAGGTCGAAGCGGCACTGGAGGGTATCGAATATGCGACGTATTTGATCGGGACCAGGGTCCCGCCGCTCATGGCAGAGAGCGAAGAGATGGTCTGGAGCGATCTCTCCCTCCCGTCACCCGAACCCCTCAAGTCCGAGATGAACCGCGAAGTGGGAAAGGCCGTTGCTCTGCTGACCGGAAAAGAAGCCGATCTAGCGAATCCCGATGTGCTGGCCATCCTCGATCTCTCAACCGGAGAAGTCGGGATACAGGTAAACCCTGTCTTCTTTTACGGCAGGTACCGGAAACTCGAACGGGGGATCCCGCAGACGCACTGGGACTGCCGGGTATGCCGAGGGTCCGGCTGCGAGCGGTGCAACTTCACCGGGAAGATGTACCAGGATTCGGTCGAGGAGCTGATAGGACGACCTGCGATAGAACTCTTCTCTGCGAAGGGAGCAGTGCTGCATGGAGCCGGGCGTGAGGACATCGATGCCAGGATGATCGGGACCGGCCGGCCCTTTGTGATGGAGATCGTCGCACCATCCCGCCGGACCGTTGACCTGCAGGTGCTCCAGGAGGCGATCAACTCCTCGGCTTCCGGCAGGGTCGAGGTCTCTTTGGAGCGCTGGACCAGGCGCGGTGAGGTGGAAACCATTAAATCGGACAAAGGGTATAAAAAATACAGGATCCTGGTCGAGATAGAAGACCCGTTGTCCTTAAATGAGCTCCGATCTGCTCTTGAAGCCCTGAAAGGGGTGACAATATACCAGCGCACCCCGCAGAGGGTCGCTCACCGCAGGGCCGATAAGATCCGTGAACGACACGCCACGGAGATAACCTGCCTTGGGCTTGAAGAGGGCGGGTACAGTATCGAGGTGACCGGTGAAGCCGGTCTCTACATAAAGGAGCTCATATCAGGGGACAATGGCAGAACCCGGCCAAGTCTTACCGAGATCCTGGGGAGACCTGCACGGGTCTTGAGGCTCGATGTGGTGCAGGTACAGAGCACCAGGGAGGAGTGAGAAACCATGGCACATCATAACGGACCAAGAAAGAAGACACGATACAAGTTCAAGAAAGAGATCAGAAAACGCGGTATCCTACCGGTCACTTTGCTCATCCAGAAGTTTGAGCCGGGGCAGAAGGTGCATGTGGTCTGCGAACCGAGCATCCAGAAGGGAATGCCGCACCGCAGGTTCCATGGAAAGACCGGGACGGTCATAGGCCAGCGGGGACGTGCCTGGCTGCTTGCCGTGAGGGATGGCGACAAGGATAAGATCGTGATCGCAAGACCACAACATCTAAAAGCACAAAGGTAAATCTCTGGAATCAGGTGATGGCATGAAGGTCAAGGCTGTTCATAGCGAAGAGAGGGTTACCCTGTCTGATGTCCGCGATGTCCTGAAGCAGGTTGAAGCCGAGCGTACCGCATCGCAGAAAGAGATGTCGTATGAACTTCGCAAAAGCATCGAGCATGCCAACCAGACCGCCAGGATGCCGGGGGACAAGTCCGGCGATCTCGTAAAGGAACTTCTCGCACTCGAGAAGATGAAGCCTGATATCGCCTACCGTATCGCCAATATCGCACCACGGAACAGGGACGAGCTCCGTGCCATTTACGCAAAGGAAAAATTTTCCCTCACGGGTGAAGAGCTCGACGCCATTGTCGGACTCGTCTCAGCATATCTCTGAGGTCTTTTTGATGAAGGCGGATAAAAAAGAGGTCAATGCGATAGTACTCGATGTACTCCAGAGAGGGCACCCTGATGATCCCAGGCCGGTCTTCAAGCGTGAAGCGCTTGTGCAGGCAGTGGGGATCTCCCAGTTTAAACTGCTCGAATTGGTGCCGAAAGGAACCAATATCGAGATCCATGAACTGGTGTACATCGGTGAGGGCGAACGGCCGAAGATAGAGCGTGTCAAGCGGCGGATCAGCTATGGCGAATTGACCCAGACCGCAAAAATAGAACTCCCCTTCACCATCGAGCAGCTGGTAAAAGAGAAAGAGCCTGAGTTCGTCCAGTTCTTCAACAAGTCCATCTCGATCACCCCGAAACTGCACATGCTTCACCTCCTTCCGGGGATAGGAAAAAAGCTGATGTGGGAGATCCTGACCGAACGCGATAAGAAACCGTTCGAGAGTTTCGCCGATATCAGCCACAGGATCAAGGCAATTCCCCATCCGGAAAAAATGGTGGTGAACCGGATCCTCGAGGAACTCCAGGACCCGGATGTGAAGTATCACGTCTTCACCTCGAAATGAGAGCGCCGAAGGACCAGCACTTCCTGACCGATAAAAATGCGGTCCGGCGTATTGCCGGGCTCATTGACCTGGAGGACCGGCTGGTCCTCGAGATCGGCCCTGGCGAGGGTATCCTCACCCGGGAGCTGCTCGACCGTGGTGCCCGGGTCAATGCAGTCGAGATCGACCCCGCCCTCGTTGAAGAACTGACCCTCTTTTTTGCAGACGAGATCGATTCCGGCAGGCTCACGATAGTCCACGGTGATGCCGTCCGCTGCGACCTCCCCCCGTTCGATCTGGTGGTCTCGAACCTGCCGTATTCTGCATCGTCGAAGATCACGTTCCGGCTGATCGAAACAGGATTTGAAGTGGCAGTGCTGATGTACCAGGAGGAGTTTGCCCGCCGGATGGTCGCCCCTGCCGGGACGCCGGAATGCGGGAGGCTCTCGATCATGGTCCAGACCTACGGGTGCGTTGAGCGCTGTTTCGATCTCCCCCCCCAGGCCTTCTCTCCAAGACCGCAGGTCAGGTCAACGGTGGTGAAGATCCACCTGCGTGGACCGCTCTTCCCAATCAGGGACGAGGCGCTGTATGCCGACGTGGTCCGGGCCCTCTTCTCCCACAGGAGGAAGACGGTGAAAAACTGCCTGCGGAGTTCGGCAGGAATCCTCGATCCTGCAGCGGCAGAGAAGATGCTTGCAGCACTTCCCGAAGAGATCCTCGCCTCCCGTCCCGAGACGCTCTATCTCGAAGATTTTGCGACGATCACGAACGTGGCTGCAGAATGACCCATCCGGAGGTCTACGCGCCGGCAGAGGATACGTGGCTCCTCCTCCGTGCTGCAAGGACAGAATGCCGCGATGGCGAGCGGGTGCTTGAGATCGGGTGCGGCAGCGGTGCTGTCTCCGCTGCCCTCTCCCGGCGGGCCCACGTGCTCGCCACCGATATCAACCCCCATGCAGTGCGGGTGGCGCGGGACATGGGTATCGAGGTGGTGAGGACCGATCTCTTCTCCGGTATCTGCGGCAGGGTCGACCTGGTGCTCTTCAACCCGCCGTATCTCCCGACACAGCCCGAAGAAAGGAGAGATGACTGGCTCGAGTATGCCCTTGATGGCGGTCCGGACGGCCGTGCCACCATCTCCCGGTTCCTTTCCGGGATAGGCAGGGTACTTGCGCCATCAGGGCGGGCTCTCCTCCTGGTATCGTCTCTTACCGGTTTTCGGGAAGTCTGCACGCTCATTGCCCAGGCAGGTTTTGTGTCGGAAGTGGTGCTGGAGGAGCAGGTGGAGGGGGAGCTGCTGACCGTGATCAGGTTCAGCTGAAGGTCCAGGGTATTCAGCTCATGTGCAGGATATGGCAGCAGGGAGAGAATTCGTGAAAAAAAGGATCAGGACGACCCCCTAAATTCACACCATACATATATCCGTGGCATTTCTTCCCCCAATCATTTTTCAACTGGTTGAAAATTTCAAAGAATATGACGCTCCTGGGGGTCTCGCCTTTGGCTCGACCCCCGCCGCTGTGGCGTCCCCCAGGATGCGATAGGTAGGTATCAGGCATGAGATACTCAACTGCTTTCTGAAAGACTGGCGCATCGTTTTTTCCAATGAAACGCTCGTGATAAGTCCAGTTCACAAGCCCGACTGATAAAATCGCATTTGCGATTTTCACTTGGGGGAAATGTGACGACCGGGCCTCATGTGTGTTTCATCCCAAAAAGGAGAAACCCCTTCACTTCTCTTCTGAGAGAAGGGCCCCGGCGATCGAAATGTTCTCCTTCTCAAGCTCGTGGACGAGAATGGTGACCCGCTCGATCGGGACCCCGAGCACGTTCTTCACCGCAACCGCGATCTGGTTGGTCAGCTGCTTCTTCTGTTCGTAACTCCTTCCTTTCGCCATGGTGATGGTGACAACAGGCATACAGAGAAGTTTGTCATTTTTGCGTAAGAAAACTGCCGGTCTCCGCGATCTTCCGGGCCGTCCCCGAGTACTCTGCTGCGTTCTGAACCGCTGATGCAACCACCTCTACCAGGCTTTTATCCAGGATCGCGGGAAGGATATGATCCCGTGCCGGCTTCCTGACATGCCCTGCGATGGCATGGGCGGCAGCAACCTTCATTTCATCATTGATCTTTGTTGCATGCGCATCAAGGGCTCCCCGGAACACCCCGGGGAACGCCAGGGCATTGTTGATCTGGTTGGGATAGTCGGAACGCCCGGTCCCCACGATCCCGGCTCCCGCCGCCTTTGCGGTCTCGGGCATGATCTCCGGGACCGGGTTTGCTATCGCAAAGATGATCGGGTCGTCGTTCATCGTCCGGACCATCGCTTCGTTGACGATGCCGGGAGCAGATACCCCGATAAAGACATCCGCTCCTTCCAGGGCTTCTGCAAGCCCGCCGGTCCTGCCCGTATGGTTGGTCACCTCGGCTATGATGAACTTGTACTTGTTGGCATAGAGCCCTTTCCGGTTCCGGTGGATGATCCCCTGGGTGTCGCAGACAATGATATCGTGCACTTTCTGGCAGACGTCAGGGCTGTACCCGATGCACCTGAGCAGGCGGACAATGGCATACCCGGCAGCCCCGGCCCCGCTGACGACGATGTTCAGGTCGGAAAAATCCTTTCCGGTCACCCTGCAGGAGTTCAGGAGCCCTGCGAGCACCGTGATGGCAGTCCCGTGCTGGTCGTCATGCATGACCGGTATCCCGATATCCTGCAGGGCTTCTTCTACCTCGAAGCACTTCGGGGCGGCGATGTCCTCCAGGTTGATCCCCCCGAACACCGGGGCGATGTTCCGGACCTGGTCGACGAAATCGCTCTGGTAGCTCTCAAAGCAGATGGGAAATGCATCGATCCCGGCAAACTTCTTGTAGATGAGCGCTTTTCCCTCCATGACCGGAATCGCGGCATAGCCCCCGATATTGCCGAGCCCCAGGACTGCCGAACCATCGGTCACTATAGCAACGGTATTTGCCTTCATCGTGTAGCGGTAAGCGAGGTCCCGGTCTTTTTCGATCGCCTTGCAGACCGCCGCGACTCCCGGGGTGTACGCCAGGGCAAGGTCACGCCTCGTCTCAAGCGGGACTTTGGGATGTATCTCTATCTTTCCGCGGCAGATTGCATGGAGCGCAAGCGACTCCTCGTAAAGCTTCTCTGTCTCGTCCGTCCCTTTCATCAGATCACCCTTTGCCATTGTTCCGAGCCGTCCTATGAGTGCATCAGCGCCGGGAGCATAATAACCCTGCCGGTTCTGCCGGAAGCTACCGTGGCTTTTTCTGGAAAGACGCCCCAGAGTTATGCCGGTTCGAGCATGATTTCACGCAGAGCAGCCTCTCTCCTCATCCCCTTCGTTCTGGCATTCTGCCTCTGTGCAGGATGCAGCACGGACACGGGATCTCCTCCGGATACCGGGATTTTCCCCGGTCAATCCCCTGGTATGACAACAACCGGTACGATAGCAACCGGCACTACAGGAGCCGGCACATCGGGAGCCCAGGCAACGGTTACCGCGACCATCGACGGCGATACCGTCCGGCTCGCCTTTTCTGACGGCAGGACAGAGACCCTCCGTATCCTTGGCATCGATACCCCCGAAGTGACCCCGGAAGGAAACGACCCCGGAAAATTCCCGGGGGTCACGGATCGATCTCACCTCTCCCTCTGGGGGGAGGAAGCCGCTTCCTACACGCATGCACAGCTGGACGGGGAGAAGGTCACGATCACGTACGATCGTGAGGCCGGCTCCCGGGACTCGTATGGAAGGCTGCTTGCGATGATCACGCGGGCAGATGGTACCGATTATGCCGAGGAACTTCTCAGGCAGGGGCTTGCCCGGGTCTACACCCCGGAGACATTTGCAGCAAAAGACCGCTATCTCGCGATCCAGGAGGAGGCCAGGGATGCCCATGTGGGCGTATGGAGCGGCCACGAACCGGTGTCCGGGGGTGCCGGGCAGGTCGCGATCGCATCCGTCCACTACAATGCAGCAGGCGACGACAGTGAGAACCTGAACGACGAGTATATCACGATCAGGAACAGCGGCACCATCACGGCGGACCTCACCTCATGGCAGGTCCGGGACTCTGACGGGTTTGTCTATACCCTCCCTTCCGTCACCCTCTCTTCGCGGGAGAGCCTGAAGGTGCACACCGGGAACGGGACGCAGTCTGCAGGGGACCTCTTCATGGGTTCTCCGGACCCTGTCCTGAACAATGATGGCGATACCGTCACGCTTACCGACCGGGAAGGCAAGGAAGTCTCGTCATTCTCGTGGGGCTGAATCCAGGGATACCGGTTATCGGAGGGCAGCGTGGTTCTCGGGAGAGCCGCGTGGTTATCCGAGGGATCCGTGGTGACCAGGGGGATCCATGGTTCTCGGGCGAATACGTGATTATCGGGAGGACCCAGGGTTATCGGGAGCAGCCTTGGTTATCTGAGAGATCCCGATACTCGTCCCGGGAGCACCCTCATTGCCTGAAACAGGACTGCTGCTCCCTGCCCGCTCCCCTGGACAGGATTGAAAGGCCCAATCTGTTTCCGGCACACCCCAACGGCCAGTTTCGCCCGCACCCCTCTCCCGGACAGAATGCGGAGACTCCCCCGGCTGTCCCGGTTTTTCCCCCCGTTCACGTTCGGGCCTGTGCAAAGGTAAACGCTATCTCCTCCCAGGCTTTTTCAAGCAGTGTCCTGTAATACCCCTGGTCGAAGCGCTTCGCGAGCCAGTCCAGTTCGACGGACCAGGTCCGGGCATCCGTCACCACGTACCCGATCTCCATCCCTGGTGCAACCCTGATTCCCGCAGCAGTGCATGCTGCGACCGCCGATGCTTCGGGGCACCGGCGCGAGTAGGTGCGCCGACTCACCTGCCGGCAAATGGCCATGGACGAGGGCGGGGCACCGGCAAGTCCGTCTTTTGCCTCCCGGTACACCCTCCTGGCCTCCTCTTCACGTGCCGCCAGCTCTGCACGTGTCCCTGCCTGGCGCAGCACCGAGAGGAGCGATTCCTGAATCGCCCGGATATAGGCAGGGGTATCGCCCCGCCGTGCCATGATCCCGCGGACCTTCATCGCTCCTGTGCCGAGACGCCCGTAGTAGCGGTTGTAGGCGCCAAACCCGTCCGCCATGGGGAGAAAGACGATCCAGTCGTAGCAGTCGAGCGTCGTATGCAGGCCGGTCTTCTCCTCGATTCGCACCTTCAACGCCCCGGCAGGCCCTCCTTGCACCCAGAGGGAGTCCACGATGCCGTGCAGGACGTCAAAGCCCATCTCCTCGGCGCATTCCTTTGCCGTGAGCAGGATGTCACGGGCATGCCCGGTGATCTTCTCATGCACCTCGATCTGCCCGAACTTTGCATTTTTATACCCGGTATACCCAAAACAGGTCACCAGCATCCACTTCAGGAGAGCATCGATCCCGGCACAGGAGGGATCGGACCCTTTCCGTGCCTTGCTCTCCTTCCGGAGTGCGAGCAGCGGTCCGAGCACGAGCGGGAGAAACCCCTCCCGGTCAGGCTGGGCAAGCGTCTCGGGAGAGAGGTTGTACGAAACGATGATGGAGGGGTAGAGCGAGGTGAAGTCGATCTCTGAGACCCGGTCATAGAGCCCGGGCACCGGCTGGAACATCATCCCCCCGCGGTCGGCAGCCTTAAGGTCGCAGAACCTGCGCACGGCCTCGGGGTCGCTCTTCCGGAAGGGAACGGCAATCCCCCTCCTCAGCGCCTCGTACACCTCGTATGCCGAGATCAGGGTCCCAGGAGTGAAGCGGGCGGTGAGGTTCGGGACAAGCCCAGTGAGGCGGGCACCAAGGAGGATGCCGGCAATGCCGCTCTCGCGGTAATGAAAGCTCTGGGCGGTGTCGATCAGGATCCTGCCGTCCGGGATGAGGGAGCCTGCCCGGTACTCCGTCTTCCCGTAGCTCCAGTACGACCGCTCTGCAAGCGTCCGGTACCTGCCGCTCCTGCTGAACGGGAGCACGATCCCCTCCCGTTCTGCGGCGGAGAGGATGCGGGGCAGCCAGAGGTCGGCGTGGGGGAACAGCACGACATGGGGGTCGATGGCCGCGACCAGGCCGGCAAGGTCGGCAAGGACGGCCGGCTCCTCCCCACTGAGCTGTTCGCGGCGTTCGTGCACCACTTCGATGGAGCGGACAGGCTCCTTTTCAAAGAGGACGCCCCCGATATGCACCTCGATCGTCCTGAACGGGAAGGGGGGAAGGTCCAGCGAGAACCGGGAATCACCCTCATCGCAACAGGGTACGAGGCCCTGCTCCGCCAGGCACCGGTGGTCGGGCCGCAGGTCGACATTGTAGAGCTCGGCGGCAAACCCGGTCTGCCGCTCGATTGCCGTTGCCACCTCCCGGTCGGCCGGGATGCGGTACCCCTCGCACTCGCCGTGAACGGTCCGGAACGTGCACTCCTCCGCCCCGTATGCCGATTCCAGTGCGTCGATCAGCTCCCAGTGGGCGGCAGGGTCGGGGAGGTGCAGGTAGAAGGAGGGGGCGAAGGGGACGGTCCGGTGCCGGATGGCCCCGCCCCGGTCAAGTTCCCAGATCTCCACCGCATCCCGGCAGCAGCTGTCAGTGATCCACATGCTCCCCCTCCCGGGCTTTCAGGATCTCGATGAAGACCGAGAAGAGGGCCGCCTCCAGCGGGTCGTCGAATGCATAGAACCCCTCGCTTGCATGCTGCCTGGCCATCGAGACGACCCTGAGCGCGGCCTCCCCCCTGGCGCCCGGGAGTGCCCGTGCCGCCCGTTCCCAGCGCCCGGTGATCTCCTGCACCCCCATGCGCACGCTGCCAAAACTCCGTCCCATCAGAACCCCTCCAGCGTGGTCTGGTCCCGCGGGAGCCCGGAAGGGTGCCGCACCGGCCCGTCACGGGGTCGCCTCTGCGGCACCGGAAACGCCGGCGGCGAGAGGGAGAAGAACCGATCTGCCCGGTCGGCCAGGAGGGAGAAGGAGGGGTCCGGGGCAGGGGTGTACAGCACGACCGCGGCATTCTGCCCGGCCCCCTTCAGTGCCTGCGCCACCTGCGGGAGGACCTCTTTCCCGGCTCCGTCATACAGCCCGGGGTCGTGCTCGACAAAGAGGATGGTATGGTAGGACTCCCGGAGGATGGTGAGGAGCTGGAACGCGGTGAATGCCCTCCGTATCTCGATCGTGACCGACCTGCGGTTGATCCCGGACAGGAGCCGTGAATAGTTCCCGCTCACGAAAAGGAAGAGAAACCGCCGGAGCACCGGGTTGTCGTTGAGCCCGGCGAGCACCAGATCCTCCGGTGCAACCAGTGCGGCAAATGTCCCGGTGCGCAGGGTGACAGAGGGGTGCAGGTCGAATTCCATTGCATATACATCACCCTTTTTTTGGCTCCATAAGGCTGCAGAGCACGTGGTGTGAAAGTGGGATCGATAGGTTCAAGAGCCGGGAAAAAAGCGATTTAAACGGATGGAACGAAAATATATGGCAGATTTCATGATAATAAGCGGAAAGGATTCTGTACTTCCAGCGAATTGGAGCACCAAGGTGCGGGGTATCTTTGTCCCAGCTCTACCAGGGGGGGGCAATTTTCCCTCCACGTTCACCCCTTCGGCCGGAAGGTGCGGGAAGGGCAGCGTTCAGCTTCGCGGTCTGCTGGAGCAGGACCGTTGATGGTGCACTCCCCTTCTTTTTCGTCCTTCTTGGTGTAGAGGAAACAATCGGCACAAGTGGGCATGGGAGAGAGATCTCCCTGCCATCACTTGGAACTTTCCCTATACGCCAGGAAGCGTAAGGACCGCATAGATGAAAGCGACGCCCGCAACAGCCATCAGCGGGATGGCGACCTTGTCGGCGACCCCGAAGGTCCGTTCCCTGAGCCGGATCCGGGCAGGCGTCCGGTACCCCCGAAGGTCGATCGTGAGGCCGAGCATGGTCGCCCGGGAGAGCGAGTTTGAGACCAGCGGGATCATGACCGGGGCCACGCTCTTGATTCTCCCCACGAACCCCTCGCCCGTGTGGTATCCCCGGGCGAGCTGGGCCTCGTGGATACGTTTCCCCTCGATCTGGAGGGTGGGGATGAACCGGAGGGCGATGATAAACATCAGGGTGTAATCGGGCGGCACCCGGGCCTTCTCCATGGTGTGCACCAGGTCGCGGGGCTGGGTGGAGATCACGAAGAGCTGGAATGCGGAGATCAGGATGGCGAACCGCAGGGTCAGCACCGTCGCAACGGTGAGTGCGCCGACCGTGATCGGAATGCTGCCTCCGATAACCGGGACAAACGATGGAATCAGGTACCCGACAACCTCCCCGTCCTGGACCGTCAATATGGTGATGAGAAAGATCACAATGCTCATCAGGAGGATCATCACCATCTGCTGAAGCACCGGTCGGATCAGGTGGCCAACGAAGGCGAGCAGGAAGAGGATCAGGAGGATTCCGGTGAGCACGGCAATTGATGAGATGATGATGGTCACGATGCTGATGAAGATGATGAAGAGGATCTTCGTGACCGGGTGGAGACGGTGGAAGATCCCGTTTCCCGGCACGTACTGGAGGATCTCAGCCATGCGTCACCTCCGTGCTGGTATCGGCGACAATCCGGCCTTCCTCCATACGGACCACCCGGTCCGCACACTGCCCGGCAATCTCGCTGCTGTGCGTGATGATGATGACGGTATGGCCCTTATCCTGGAGCTGCTTGAGGATAGCGATGATCTCCCGTGACTCCTCGCCATCGAGTCCGGTGGTCGGTTCATCGAGGACTAGCACGGCCGGCTGCATGGCGAGCACGCAGGCGATTGCCAGCCGCTGCCGCTCCCCCCGTGAGAGCCAGCGGGGATACAGGTCGCGGGCCTCGGCCAGCCGGACGTTTTCCAGCGCCTCCATGACCACCCGCTCGCGGTCGGGTATCTTGAGGTTATCGACCCCAAACGCCACCTCATCGAAGACCGAGTCTGCGAAGAACATGTGGTCGGGGTTCTGGAAGACCATGCCGACCACATGGGCAAGGTCGGCGATCGGGACCTGTGCGGCGTCCTTCCCGTCCACCATGACCGTACCCTTCCCGGGGCGGAGCAGGCCGATGAAGTGCTTGACAAGCGTGGTCTTCCCCGACCCGTTCTCCCCGACAATTGCCACGAACTCTCCGGGTGCAACCGAGATGTCGACGCCGGAGAGGGCCTCCAGCTCATCGTAATTGAAGGTGAGTCCCCTGGTCTGGATGATCGGGGCATTGCCGTTGTCAGCCTGTCGTGTCCCTGTCCTGATTCCCGAGAAGTCAGGGATGAGAGTCCGGCGTGCAACCTCATCCCGGAGGACGGTTGCCGGTGGGCCATCAATCCTGATCCGCCCGTCTTCGAGAACAACAATCCGATCGACGAGCCCTTCCAGCTTTGGGAACTTCTGTTCGACGATGAGGATGGCTTTGCCCTGGCTCTTGAGCTCCGAGAGGAGCCGGACGATGCTCGCGGTCCCCTGTTCGTCAAGTTCCGAAGTCGGCTCGTCCAAAATCAGGATATCGGTCCCGAGCGCGAGCGTGGTTGCCAACACCACCCGCTGTTTCTGCCCGCCGGAAAGGGCCTGGGGAGGACGGTGTCTGAGTGCTTCGAGACCGGTGACCGCGAGCACCCGGGAGAGCCGGTCTTCAACCTCGCCGGCGGTGAATTCACGCCGTTCGAGTGCGGAGAGTATCTCCTCTTCAACCGAGGTGAAGAGGAGCTGGGAGTCAGGGTCATCAAAGAGGATGCCGACCCGGGAGGAGAGATCGGCGAGATCGCGGTACTCCCGCACATCCTTCCTGTCAACCGACACCCTCCCGGACTTCTTTCCCCCGTACTCGTGCTCGAGAATGCCGGCTGCGGCCAGGCAGAGAGTGGTCTTGCCCGAGCCCGAGTGACCGGTGACAAGGACACACTCCCCTCCTTTCAGGGAGAGGGAGATTTGGGTTACCGCATCCCGGTTCGTCCTGGGGTAGGCGTAGGAGACGTTCTCGAGGGTGATCATTCCTGTCCCCGCATCAGGACTCTGCTGGCCGGGAAGTACAGGATCTGGACGATGATTGCATTGAAGACCGCCGTCACCACCACGATCGGGACAAAGACGACGACAAAGCCCATGATGTCCCCATTATACTTGGCGAGAATGGTTGCGCTGACAAAGATGACGGCCACCGCGGCAAAGGTGAAGCCGCTGGCGAGTGTGGTGAAAAAGGTGGACACGGTCGGTGCCAGTTTCGTCCGGTCGTGGAGCATTGCATAGAGCGCAAAGCAGACCAGGGCCCCGATAGGCTCACTCAGCAGGTTTGCAGGTGGAAAGATCGAGCTCGATATCAGCATGGAGAGAATACCGGCCACGATACCGATACCGAGGGCCTCGTAGACCTTTGGCCTGATGAGGATGATCGCAAGGCAGTAGAATGCTATCAGCATGTTCGGGGTGAGCGGGGTATGGAGCATGGCCAGGAAATAGCGCAGGATTGCTCCAACCGCAAGCAGGATGCCGACTATGGCAATATCTCTTGATTTCATGAACTTTCACCTGATTTCTTTGGTTTTTTTTAAGAGTTATCCGGGGGTCATGCCCGGGATTTTAGGAAAAAGAGGGGGTGCGCCAGGGTTCAAGGACAGGGAAAAATATCGTTGCTTTCTCGAGCGATCGGGGAATTGCAGTTCTTGTGTCCATCGATAGGCCTCTTTCTTATTCTATAATGTATAATATTATACATTGATGTATAAAAATATACTGAATTGACGGCACAGGCCCTCTTCTTCAGCCCTTGCACAGAAGGGAAACTAATCCTTATTGCTCTTGATGAGAGACAACAGAGCATGCACATTCGGAAGTTCTGCATACTGCTGGCGCTTCTTCTTCTTGTCCTGATCGGTACTGCTGCAGCCCATTCCCCTTCACGGTTACAGCTGGCATACAGCGAACAGACTGGAGAAGTGGTGATGACCGGGACCCATGGGGTGGATGATCCTGCCACGCACTATATCGGGAAGGCAGTTATTCTCAAAAACGGGGAGACTGCCATCAGCGAGACGTATACAGTACAGTCCTCAAAGGATACATTCACTTACCGGTACCCACTCCTCCTCAACGCCGGGGACAAGATCGTTGCAACCGCTGAATGCAATATCGGAGGGTCAGCGACCGCCCGGTTTATCATGCCGGGTCCAACGGCCACCGCTCCCCAGACTCCTGGATCCACCCCCCTCTGGGTATATCATGCGATCCTGATGGTGACAGGGGTCCTCTGTATCCTGATTGCAGGGCTCATTCCTGTCTATGGAAAAGGGATTGACGGGTGGTACCGTCTCCATATCACTACTGCGGTGTTAGGGAGCCTACTGGTTCTTCCGGCAATATTCCTTGTTTTCCGGGCGTCGTATCTCTCGATAGCTCCATCAGCCTTTACCGTTCATGTCATCCTCGGGCTCTTCCTGTTGTTCTCGCTGCTGGCAGCGCTTCTCCTTGCTATCATCCGGGGACATGCAGGATCGCACAAGACCGTCATCAGGAGTGCCCACCTCTGGGCCGGCCGTGCTTTCATCGTGCTTGTTGTGGTCAATATTCTCACTGGGCTGGCAGCGGTCGGGATACTCTGAAACAATTTTTCAGAGGGCTGCTGCCAGGTATTATGACCCGTGTGTAAGTATCTGGTGTTTGAGCTCACTGAACTCCTTTTCTTCAGACAGCCCAGAACGAAATCCAGGAAGGGCTATCGTCCGGGGAGCGTGGACTGACTCTACTCCCTACGGTAGATCTCCCATACAGCATACAAGATCGAAAAGCTTGCAGCGAGAAATATCAGGGTAAGGAACCCGGGAGCGATCCGAACTTTTAGAAAGACCAGGAGATCGTACACAACGTAGACTCCAAACGTGAAAGCGATGAACCAGCCATAGGTTCTCTTTTTTTGCACGGCAATGGCGATTCCGAAAAGGCACACCAGGACTTCGATCAGGATGGATACGGGCTGGAGAAGTGAAGTGACATCCATAGGAGAACATGTATCACAGGGAGGAAAAATAGGTTATCCCGCATCACTGTGAACTCATCCGCTCCTTGGGTATCCGGATATGGCCGAATTGTCTGCGTCAGCACAAGGCCGTTCCTTTCCGTCCAACAGCAAACTCCGAATTATCGCTCATTGTCCTCCCTGGGCAGGAAAAAAACTCCTCGCTGTTTTGTGTGGGAAGACTGAATCGAGGTTGTTATCAATTCAGTCACTGAACCGCCGCCGGGGCGTCCTTCGGTGGCGGCGGCGTGCATCGCATATGGGGGTATGGGGGCTGACAGCCTCTACAAAATGTATCCGGTTCATCAATCATACCTGCACCAGATAGTAAAGAGCC